>CAZNSB010000308.1:0-6575 GCA_964575155.1 uncultured Planctomycetaceae bacterium
GGCGTCGACGCCGGGAAGGTCTTCCTCGTCGGCAACGTGATGATCGACACGCTCCTGAGGAACAGGGCCAAGGCCGACGCCTCCCCGATCCTCCAGGAGCAGCACCTGGAGCCCGGCGGGTACGCCGTCCTGACGCTGCACCGCCCCGCCAACGTGGACGATGCCGGCGCGTTCGGGCGGATCCTCGACGCCCTCGACGTCATCCAGCGGGACCTGCCCATCGTCTTCCCCATCCACCCGCGGACGCGGAAGAGCCTCGCCGGGTCGACGCTGGGGCGGCGGGTGGAGGGGATGGGGAACCTCCGGCTGACGGCCCCGGCGGGGTACCTCGATTTCATGAAGCTGATGTCCTCGGCCCGGGTGGTCCTGACGGACTCGGGGGGCATCCAGGAGGAGACGACCATCCTGAAGGTGCCCTGCCTGACGCTGCGGGGCGGCACGGAGCGCCCGATCACGGTCGAGGTGGGGTCCAACCGCGTGGTGGGGACGGACACGGAGAGGATCCTGTCGGCGTACCGCCAGGTCGTCAGCGGCGAGGCCCGCCGCCCGCACGCCCCGCCCCTCTGGGACGGCCACGCGGCCGAACGAATCGCCCGGATCCTCACCGAGAAGCTCTGAGCCTTACCTGCCCCGCCACGGATTCATAACCCGCAACCCGGGGCGGATCGGGTATAATCGGGCCGGCGGGGCATCTCCGCCTGATCGGGCTGCAACGGAGGAAAGACGCGCATGCGAGCCGTCGCCTGCATCCTGGTAGTCTCGGTGCTGGCGGTCTCCGCCCAGGCCCAGCGGACCCTCCAGGCCGACGATTACCTGGACGGGCTGCGGGGCATGTGGCTGGGGCAGGTCCTCGGCAACTACGCCGGCAGGGAGGACGAGGGCGACTTCTTGGGCCCCGGCGGGAACCCCGCCGACGAGATCACCTTCGTCTTCGCCGACCCCTGGGGCGGCGACGACGACACCTGCTTCGAGTACATGTACATGAGGCTGCTGGCCGACAGCGCCGCCCCCACCGGCGCCGACATCCGCACCGCCTGGGAGGCCCACGTGCCCCTGGGGTCGTTCTACATCGCCAACAAGCAGGCCCGCTGGCTGATGGCCGAGGGGCTCACGCCCCCGGACACCGGCAGCATCCACAAGAACATGCACTCCTACGCCATCGACTCCCAGATCACCACCGAGGCCCTCGGCGCCGCCGCGCCCGGAATGCGCCAGCGGGCCGCCGACCTCGCCGGACAGTTCGGCTCCGTCACCAACGACGGCTTCGCCGTCCACGCCGGACAGTTTTACGCGGCCATGTACGCGGCGGCGGCCCTGGAATCCGACGTGGGAACGATCGTCCAGAAGGGCCTGGAGGTCGTGCCGGCCAGCTCGCGGACGTACGAGATCGTCCAGGACGTTCGCGGGTGGCACGCCGAGGACCCCTCCGACTGGCGCGCCACCCAGGTGAAGATCTACGACAAGTACGTCGGCGCCGACAGCCTGGGTCGGTACCGAGGCTGGATCGAGTCCTCCGTCAACACCGCCCTGACGACGATGGCGATCCTGTACGGCCAGGGGGACTTCAAGGAGACCGTCAAGGTCGGCGTCCTCGGCGGGTTCGACTGCGACTGCAACCCGGCGACGGCGGGGGGGCTGGTCGGGCTGATCGTCGGCTACTCGCAGCTTCCGGCGGACCTGACCGCGGCGGCCTCGGACGCCTACCACGTGACCACCCTCCAGGACCTCGTCACCGACACGACGATCCAGGACGTCGCCGCGAGCTGGCAGGCCGTCGCCGAGGCACAGATCCTCCAGGCCGGCGGAAGCATCACCGGCGAGGGCGCCGAAAGGACCTATCACCTCCCGGCGACCGACGGGGTCACCCCCCCGCCGGCCAAGCCCGACCGGACCCGCCCCAGGGGGCTGGTCGGGGCCGTGCTGGCGCTGGGCGGAAGCGTGACGACCTCCGCCAGCATCGAGTCGCACGACCCGACGAACGACCGGGAGAACCTCGACCAGATCATCGACGGGGTCACCGACGTGACCTACAACGGGCACGTGGCGTACCAGACCTACGACGGCGACAACCCCCAACCGGGCGGCGGGGACTTCTACCAGCTCGACTTCCACCGCGACCTCACCTTCACCAGCCTCCTCTTCCACGAGGGGGACATCCGGTGGAACGGCATCAACGAAAACCCCAGGGAGAACGAGCCGAGGGGCGGGTACTTCCTGAACCTCACCGTCGAGGTCGGCGACGACGGGACGTTCGCCGAGGTCTCCAATCTCCAGCTCAGCGAGCCGCTGGAAGCGTACGAGTATTACCAGCGGATCGTGCTGACGTTCGATCCGGCCGGCGGGGACTCGATCCGCATCCGGGGCGACGCGGGCGGGCGGTGGGAGTTCACCACCATCGTCGAGCTGGAGGCGTTCGGGGAGATACCCGGCCTGGTCGGCGGCGACGTCAACCAGGACGGGCGGGTGGACGTGCTCGATGTGGCCGCCGTCGCCAACCACTTCGGCGGCGCCGACGCGAGCCTGCCGGAGGGCGACCTGGACATGGACGGGGACGTGGACGTGCTCGATCTGACCATCCTGGCCAATCACTTCGGCGAGGTCGGCGGCGGCGCCGGCGGGCAGGTGCCCGAGCCGGCGGGCGCGGTGCTGGCGGTGCTGGGGGGGCTGGGGCTTCTGGGGCGCCGGCGGGCCCGCCGGCCGGCGGGCTAGGAGGCGGCCGCCACGTAGCCCTCCTTCTCCAGGAAGAGCACGATCTCCTGGACGCACTCCTCGGGGGTCAGGTCGGAGGTGTCGATGGCGAGCTCGGCGTCGGCGGGCTCTTCGTACGGGTCGGAGATGCCGGTGAACTCCTTGAGGATTCCGGCGCGGGCCTTGGCGTAGAGCCCCTTGCGGTCGCGGCGCTCGCAGACGGCCAAAGGCGTCGCCACGTGCACCAGGACGAACCCGCCCCCGGTGCCCTCGATCACCCTCCGGACGTCCCTGCGGACGCCGTCGTAGGGGGCGATCGGCGCGCAGATGGCGACCCCGCCGTTCTTGGTGATCTCCGAGGCCACGAAACCGATCCGCCGGATGTTCAGGTCCCGGTGGGCCTTGGAGAACCCCAGCTCCGAGGAAAGGTTCTTTCGGACGATGTCCCCGTCCAGGAGGGTCACCGGGCGCCCGCCCATCTCCAGAAGCCGGACCATCAGCACGTTGGCCAGCGTGCTCTTCCCGGCGCTGGGCAGGCCGGTGAAGAAGACGGTCAGCCCTCGCCGGCTGCGCGGGGGGACCGCCCGCCGCAGCTCGGCGATCACCTCCGGGAAGGAAAACCAGGAGGGGATCTCGCGTCCCTCGGCGAGGCGCCGCCGCAGTTGCGTCCCGGAGATGGCCTTGACCTCTGCGGCCTGGGGGACCTCGTCGTCGGGGACGTAGGCGTCGCGGTCGGGCAGGTAGACCATCCTCTTGAAGGGGACCATCTCGATGCCGAGCTCTTCCCGGTGCCGCCGCAGCATCTCCTGGGCGTCGTACGGGCCGTAGAACGGCCTCCCCGCCGAATCGGCCCCGGGCCCGGCGTGGTCCCTGCCCACGATCAGGTGCGTGCACCCGTGGTTCGCGCGGATGATGGCGTGCCAGAGGGCCTCCCTGGGCCCGGCCATTCGCATCGCCAGGGGCAGGAGGCTGAGCATGGCGGTGTTGCGTGGATAGGCCTTGAGCACCGCCTGATAGCACCGGACGCGGGTGTAGTGATCGACGTCGCCGGGCTTTGTCCTGCCCACGACGGGGTGGATGAGGAGGTTGGCCTCGAGGTCTCTGGCGGCGCGGAAGGTGAGTTCCTGGTGGGCGCGGTGCATGGGGTTGCGGGTCTGGAAGGCCACCACCCGCCGCCAGCCCATGTCGGCGAAACGCCGCCGGAGCCCCGCCGGCGCCAGCCGAAACTCCACGAAGTCATAGTGGACCGGAAGCTGCACCCCCTCCAGCTTCCCGCCGACGTACCAGGGGTTCACGCTCCGGAGGAGATAGGCCACGCCGGGATGCTCCGGGTTCTGCGAGGCGCACACATGCTCGGCCTCGGCGGCGAGGTCCGGCTGCCAGATCTCCTCGACGTGAAGGGCGGCGAGCATGACGCCCTCGGGGTCGCGCAGGGCCAGCACCGAGCCGGCGTCCAGACCCCGGGCGGCTTCCGCGCTGACGTCGAGGGTGATGGGGATCGGCCAGAGCGTCCCGTCGGCCAGCCTCATGTCCCTGCACACGCGTTCGTAGTCGCCCCTGCCGAGGAAGCCCTCCAGCGGGGAGAACCCGCCGGTCAGGAGCAGCTCCAGGTCACACAGTTGGCGAGCGGTCAGGTCCCAGGAGGGGCAATCCCGCGAGAGCTCCCTGAGTTCTTTCGCTCGATCCGCGTCCACCATGGGCGTCACGAGCGACCCGCCATGAGGCGGCACCAGGTGTGAAACCATCATTCCGTCCTTTCCGGAGGGCAGCAGAACACGCGACGTCCCGCACGAAGCCAACAGGCCGTCTAATCGATCCGCCCGGCCGAATCAAGGGATCTTTCCACTTGCGGCGGGGCTGCCGGAAATGCCTTGCGTGCTCTCGGAAACCTGGTATTCTGGGGTTTCCGGGAGGGGCCGTGGACAAGTTCGTGTTTGTCCGTTCTCCTGCCGGAGGAGGCCATGTCATTGTCCGTGGAGCAGCGCAATGGCCGCGGAGGACGCCGTGAATCACACCGGGTTCGCTGAAGGCCGCGAGCGGCCGACGTTCGAGCCGCTGGAACCCAGAATCCTCCTGGACGCGGTCAAGGAGCCGTGTCTCCAGGCCGTCGGGCACGAGAGCATCTACGTCCTGCTGGAGGCCGACGATCAAACCACGGCGACGGTCGAGTACGGCCCGGCACGCCCAGATGGCCTCGCTGATGGACGCGTTCGACCCGGCGATGCTCGTGTTCGGCGGCGACACCTGCAACGAGGGCACCTGGAACAGTTGGACCCGGGAGTTCTTCCTGGCCGAACAGCAGGCGCTGAACGCGGAGGTCCCCTTCGCCAACGCGACCGGGAACCACGAGGGGTGGAACGCGCTGACCCGCGCCTTCACGCACGCGCCCGGCGGGGACGGAAACGGGTACTTCTCCTTCGACTACGGGGACGCCCACTTCCTGATCCTCAACACCGAGGTCGACTACTCGCCCGGCAGCGCCCAGTGGGACTTCGCCGCCAGTGACCTGTCCGCAACCACCCGGCCGTGGAAGCTCGTGGCCTACCACAAGCCCGCCTATTGCGCCGGGGCCCACGGCGAAGACGCGGGCATGAAGGCGATGAGCACCCAGCTCTTCGAGCCAAGCGGCGTGGCCATGACCCTGACCGGGCACAGCCACTTCTACCAGCACAACCTGGTCAACGGCATCCGCCACATGGTGATCGGCTCGACGGGCGCCCCGCTGTACGCCCCGGGGAGCGCATCCTACACGGTCTATACGGAACAGACGTATTGCCTGGGCGTCTTCGACATGACCGCCACCACGCTGGACATGACGACGTACCGCGAGGACGGCAGCGTGATCGAGACGCTGCACCTGGAGAGGGACCTGACCCCGCCGAGCACGCCGGCGGGCCTGTCGGCCGCCGCCGCCGGCCACAGCCAGATCGACCTGACGTGGACGCCGGCGTCCGATCCGGAAAGCGGGATCGACCACTATAACGTCTACCGGGACGGGCTGCTCGTCGGCACGACGGGGGGCACCGACTACGGCGACGCGGGCCTGGGCGAGCTGACGACGTATTCGTACGAGGTCTCGGCGGTCAACGGCCACTTGCTGGAGGGTGCCAGGAGCGCCCCGGCGTCCGAGACCACGCCGGCGGATACGACGCCGCCCACGCTGGCCTCGGTCACGGGCTCGGACGCGACGCACGTGGAAGTGGTCTACAGCGAGCCGGTCGAGCAGACCTCCGCCGGCCTCGAGCTGACAGTGACCAATCCGGGCAACAGCCTCAACCTGCATCGGATGCTCCAGGGCTGGGCGGAGACCGACACCTGGAACAGCCTGGTCGGGGGCGTCCAGGCCGACGACGTTGAAGCCGCCGCCGCGGCCGATGCGTCCACCGGAACGGTGGGGACGGGCACATTGTCGATCGACGTCGCCGGGAGCCTGGCGGCGTGGCAGGAGAGCCCATCGGGCAACTTCGGGTGCGGGGTGCTGGGCAACGACTCCGATCCGGAGGAGCATCCCCTGACGGCCGCGCCGCTGGAGGACGTTTCCCACGGCACGCTGACCCTCTACCCGGACGGGGCCTTCGACTACACGCCGAGCCCCGGCTATTACGGAAGCGACGGCTTTTCCTACACTGTCAGCGACGGGCACGGAGGGAGCGATGCGGGCGTACTGAACCGGCACCCGGCGCCGCTCTTGTCGGCGAGGGCGGGGCGCGGTGCGGCCCCGATCGGGCCCGCAGCGGCGCCGGCCAGGAACGCATCTGTCCAGCAGCCCCCGACGGGCGCAGCCGACGGACCCGAGACGCTGCTGGACGACGAATTTGTGGACCTGCTGGCTGAGTGGGACCTGTCGGTCCCGCCCTTGGCCGTGCTTTGAATGGACAGGCCTCCAT
>CAZNSB010000309.1:0-2841 GCA_964575155.1 uncultured Planctomycetaceae bacterium
GCAGCCGCCGGCGCCTGGAGCTGGGAATCCACCAGTAGTAGCCGATCCGGTCGCCCCGCTTGCCCTTGACACGCCGGGGGGTACGGCGTGCCCCGGCCGCATCGCGGCCGTCCAGTTTTGCTCAGGCCGGCGCGTCAAGGGCTTGCGGCTGTACTCGGAGATCGGCTTGTTCGCCGCCGTGATGCCCTGGCCGAGGCTGGGCATGATCAGGGCGGCGCCCGCGCTCCTCCGGATGGTCGAATAGACGACGTCCGCCTCGTAGCCCGCATCGATCAGGCACCGACCGACGTGCAGGAGCGAGCCGTCCTCCCGTAGCCACTCCCTGCCCAGGAGTAGGTCCAGAAGCCTGTTGAGCCCGGCGGCGTTCGCGCCCTCCTTGGCCGCCCGGCGGAAGACGCGGCCCAGCGTCCGCGTGGCGCTGCGCGCCGTGAAGTACGCGCGCTTCTGGTCGGGGAACGTCCCGTAGTCCACGACATAGCCGGTGAAGTCGTCCTCCCAGGCCGCGACCGCGTAGAAGAGCAGCTTGTCGTGCACGTCGATGAACGCCGTCACGTGGCTGCACCCGACTGGAATCTCTCCACGGCTGCTGGGGTGACGGCCGGCTATTTCACCGACACCTCCAGGCCTTCCGGGTCGATGACCACGTTGACGCTTGCGCGGAAGTTGGCCTCGTCGCGGACGAAGTCGAGGTAGGCGGCGAGGGCGCTGCCGCCGTTGACGCTGTTGTGGGCCAGCACCACGGACCCGCGCGCCATCCGGTCCAGCCCCGCCTGGAGGATGTCGAGGTAGATCCCCTTGCCGCGCCCGCCCGCGCCGTCGGCGTCGAGGTATAGCAGGTCGATGGGTCCGTCGAACTGCCCGACCACGGCCACCGCGTCGGCGGCGAGAACGCGGGCGACGCCCGTGGGGTCGATGCGGCGGACGTTCCGCTCGGCCCGGCTCGCCTCGGCGGGCCTGATCTCCACGCCGAGGAGCTGACGGGCCTGGTAGCAGGCCCCCGGCCCGACGGCGGCGCCGGCGTTGGAGATGAACGTGTTCCCGCAGAAGACGCCCGCGGCGATCATGTTGGACGGGCGGGTGATCGCGTTGACGGCGTACAGCAGGCGCTGCATCCGCGGGCTGATCGCGGTCCAGGGGATTTCGAACCGCTCGGCCACGGCTGCGCGGTGGGCCAGCATCTTCATGCCGTCGTAGCGCGTGTGGGGGAGGATGCCGGCCTCGACCAGGGCGTCGAGGGCGGCGCCGACGACGGCGGTCTCCTCCTGCGGGCCCTCCAGCTCGCGGTGGGGGTCCCGGTAGTCCATCCGGTATCGGTCCCAGTCGTCGGCGCGGAATTCCTCGCACAAGGCGGGTGCTCCTCACTTTCTCGGCGGCGCGATGTCCTCGAACTCCGCCCCGGTCCCGCCGGCCGGACCGTAAAAGACGCTGCCGCCGAAGGTCGTCACGTAGATGAACTCCTCGTCGAACGGGTCGCACACGACGCGGTGGCCCCACTTGAAGTTGTACCCGCTCAGCCGGCGCCACGACCGCCCGCGGTCGTCGCTGCGGAAGACCGCCGAGTTGAATCCGCAGACGTAGAGCCGGTCGGGGTTGGTGGGGTCGACGGTCACCGAGTAGCAGTGCAGCTTCTCGTCCAGCAGCAGCGTCCAGGTCTTTCCGGCGTCGGAGCTTCCCCAGAGGCCGCCGTCTCGTGCGCGGCCGGCGTGGAGCTTCGGCCAGCACGCGAGGTACAGCCGGTCGGGGTCGCGGGGATCCACGGCCAGCTCGTTGGGGGCGTTGGTGCCCGCCGGGAGGTTCACCCGCTGCCAGCTCTCGGCGTGGTCGGCGGAGGCGTAGAGGGCCCCGTCGACGTAGGGGCCGTCCTGGGCCCCGCCGCGGGCGACGCAGAGGTACAGCGTGCCGTCGCCGGTGCGTGCGAGGCGCCAGGCGTAGAGGTTTCCGGGGTCGAGCCCGCTGTTGCAGCGCTTCCAGCTCAGCCCGTCGTTATCGGAGCGGAAGACGCCGTCGTTGAAGGCGGCGACGTACAGCCTCCGCGCCCCGCGGCCGCTGGCGGGGTCAAGGAGGATGTGCGTGGGGACGGCGTGGTCGGGCATGCCGGTGGTGGTGGGGTGCCAGCTCCGCCCGCCGTCGCCGCTGAAGGCCACGCCGCCGGCCCGCCGCGACCAGTCGCCGCCGAACATCTTCGGGCGGGGCAGGTCGTGGCAGCCGGACCAGACGCTCCACATCCGGTCGGGCACGTGCGGGTCGATCTCCATCCAGTAGCAGGTGTTCCGCCAGGCGTTGGGGACGCCCCCCTTGGACAGCCACCACCCCTTCCCGCCATCGTCGCTGCGCCACAGGCCGATGTCGGTGTAGCTGATGAACATGCGTCCGGGCACGTGGGGGTCGAGGTGCACGCCGTAGCAGGTGGTGACGTCCATGCCGTTGGTGGCGGCGGCCCCGTCGGGGTTCTGGCGCGAGTAGGTGTCGCGCCAGGTGGTGCCGCCGTTCTCGGAGCACATGCTGACGTTGGCGGTGGCCCTCCAGACGACGTCGGGGTCGGAGGGCGCGACGGCGAGGTGAATGGCCGAGCCCCCCCACCCCGGGCCCAGCCAGCGGGCCATCCAGCCCGCCTCGGCGACGTTGCGGGGGCGCTCGTCCCAGGCCGCGCGGTAGCAGAAGGCCCAGCTCTGCCCGCCGTCGGCGGTCTTGAAGACGCCGTGGGGATGGCCCCAGGCGGCCTCGGCGTCCGGGCGCTCGGGATGGGCGCGGCATTCGAGGTAGGCGACATCGGGGTCGCCGGCGGCGGCGATGCAGGTGAACTCCGGCGGGGGCGCGCCGTTGCGGCAGAGCCCCTCGATG
>CAZNSB010000309.1:2851-6573 GCA_964575155.1 uncultured Planctomycetaceae bacterium
GCTCCGCCCGCCGTCGTCGCTGCGATAGACCCCGCCGGCGAGTTCGCCCCGCGCGTCCCAGCGGGCTGGCGCGGTGATGTAGAAGACGCATTCGCCGCCGGAACCCCGCGTGAGGGCGGCGTCGCGAACGGCCTCGGCCCCTTCCGGAAGCGGCAGGGGGCGCACCTGCCCGGCGCCCACCGGGATGCGGAACAGGCCGGCGGGGGTGAACAGGTACAGCGCGCGGTCTTCCGGCGGCGAGGCCGGATCCAACGCGAACAGCCGGACGGCGTGGTGGTCGCCGAGGGCCTCGCCCGGCCCGGGCGCGTCGAGGCGCGCCGTCGGCGAGAAGCTCCGCCCGGCGTCGGCGGAGGAGTAGATCAGCAGCTCCCCGCGCCCGTCCGCTCGGCGATAGATGGCCAGGTGGACGCGGGCGCCGTCGGCGGGGTGGATGGCGATGCCCAGGACGAGCCCGCCGGGGAAGTTGTCCGTGGACTCGTAGCGGACGTCGGCGTGGTCGCCGACGTGGCGTTCGGCGGTGACGGTCTCGCCCGAGGGAAAGATCAGCCGCCAGGTGCGTCCCCCGTCGGCCGAGCGAAACAGCCCGGCGCAGCCCGCGTAGATGACCTTCTCGTCGTTCGGGTCGAAGGCGGCACAGCGGACGACGCCGTTGAGGTTGATGTTCCGCCAGGTCCGCCCGGCGTCGCGGCTGTGGTACCACCCGGTCATGTCGCAGGCGATGAAGAGGACGTTGGGGTCGTGGGGGCTGATGACCGGCCTCATCTGCCCGCCTCCGCCGCCGGGCCCGATCCGCACAAACGCCTTTCTCGCCGCATCCGCTGCCGGTGCCATGGGTCACCTCCGGGCGACGAACATACTGCCCGGGCCGGACCTTGGCCAGAGCCAGCGCCGGAAAACCCTTGCTTTCCGGACGCCTGCGGGAAAGAATGCTACACTCTGCGTTGCGGCGAGGCCGACAGTCGCAAGGAAAGTCCCATGGCGGATACGATTGAATCGTTCGTCGAGAAGCTTCACAAAGACGGCGTCGAGGCCGGGCGGGCCGAGGCGCAGAAGCTCCTGGACCAGGCCAAGGCCCAGGCGGAACAGGTGGTTGCCGACGCCAAGGGCCAGGCGGAGCGGATCCTGGCCGATGCCCGCGGCCAGGCCGCCCAGACCGTCGAGCACGGGCGGAACGAGCTGGACCTGGCGGCCCGGGACGTCTTCGGAAGGCTCCGCCAGACCATCACAGACGCCGTGGGCGAGGTCCTCCGGCGGAGCGCCGCCGACGCCCTCAAGGACGAGGAGTTCCTGGTAAGCCTGCTGCACGACGTGGTTGTGGAGTACGCCCGGAAGGACGCCGAGGGCACCTGGCCGATCGAGATCCGCCTCGACGAGGCCAAGGCCGACGGGGTCATACAGTCCCTCCTGGACAAGCTCGCCGGCGAGGGCGGCGCCGAGCCCCGCGTGGACTTGAAGGGAAAGCTCAAGTCGGCGGGCTTCGAGTACGCCGTTTCCGGCGGCGTGGTGGAGGTGACGGCGGAATCCATTGCCGGCGTGCTGGGCGAGATCATCGCTCCCCGGCTGCGCGAGCTGATCGACAGAGCGGCCGCAGGGGAGGGCGAGTAGAGCCCTTTTCGATGAGCCAACGCTACTATTTTCTCTTGAGCCACCTGCCCGCCCTGCCGGAGCTGGGCGGGGCCCCGGTCATTCAACCCGCCGAGCTGCGCCGGCACGCCCAGGCCGACCGGCCGGCCGGCGAAGTCGTCGACGCCATCTTGCTGGAGCAGGACCTGCTCTCGCGCGAGGCCGCCCTGGCCGGTGAGATCGCCGACCCCCAGCCGGTGGTCCTGTCGCCCGAGCAGGTCCGCGGCGAGCAGCCGCTGCCGGCGGCCCTGGCCGCACCGGAAGGGCCGCGCCGGCGGATCCCCGCGGACCTTACCTGGGAGGCCTACTACCGGCACGTCCGCCGGCTGGGCGAAAGGTGCCGGTGCGGCTTTCTGAGGCAGTGGGTCGGGTTCGAGGTGGCCCTTCGCAACGCCCTGGCCGCCGAGCGGGCCAGGGCGCTCGAGCTGGAGCCCGCCGATTACCTTCTCGCGGCCGACCTGGCCGACCCGTCCGCCGGCGCCGAGGACATCGTCAGGGCCTGGTCGGCGGCCCGGGACCCGCTGAGGGCGCTGCGGGTCCTGGACGAGGCCCGGGCCGGGTGGACCGGCCGGCGGTCGCGGTATTTCAGTTTTTCACTGGACGAGGTGGCGGCCTACGCGCGAATGCTCTCGCTGGTGGTGCGATGGCACCGGCTGGGCGGCGAGGAAGGCCAAACCGAATCGAATCAAGCTGCGTAAAGGGAACCCGTGGCCGGCAAGATTCTGGCAGTGTTCGGCAACATGGTGACGGCGGAGCCCGACCAGGACGTCACGCAGAACTCGGTGGCGTACTGCTGCCGGTCGGACGGCCGGCGTCTGCTGAGCGAGGTCATCCGCGTCCGCGGCGACCGGGCGGACCTTCAGGTCTTCGAGGAAACGGTCGGGCTGCGGGTGGGCGACACGGTGGAGTTCAGCGAGGAGATGCTTTCGGTGGTCCTGGGCCCGGGGCTGCTGGGGCAGGTCTTCGACGGTCTCCAGAACCCCCTGCACGAAGTCGCCGAGAAGGAGGGGTTCTTCCTCACCCCCGGCGTGTACGTTCACGCCCTCCCGACCGACCGGAAGTGGCAGCTCACGCCGGTCGCCGAGTCCGGCGCCGCCGTCCGGGCCGGCGACACCCTCGGCACCGTGCCGGAGGGGATCTTCACCCATCAGATCATGGTGCCCTTCGGCCTGGCCGGGGCCTGGCAGGTGGAGAAGGTCGCACCGGCCGGCGAGTACACCGTCGAGGACGAGGTCGCCGTTCTGACCTCCGAGGAGGGGCAGAGCCGGTCGGTCACGATGCAGCAGAGCTGGCCGGTCAAGGTCCCTCTGAACGTTTCCCGCCGCCGGCTCATGCCCTCCGAGCCGCTGGTCACGCGCGTCCGGATCATCGACTCGATGTTCCCGATGGTCCGCGGGGGGACGTACTGCATCCCGGGGCCCTTCGGGGCGGGCAAGACGGTGCTCCAGCAGATCACTTCGCGCCACGCCGAGGTGGACATCGTGGTGGTCGCCGCCTGCGGCGAGCGGGCCGGCGAGGTCGTCGACACGCTGCGGCGGTTCCCCGAGCTGACCGACCCGCGAACGGGCAAGACGCTCATGGAGCGGACCATCATCGTCTGCAACACCTCGGCGATGCCGGTCGCCGCCCGCGAGGCGTCGGTGTACACGGCGGCGACCATGGCCGAGTACTATCGCCAGATGGGTCTGGACGTGCTGCTCCTGGCGGACTCGACCAGCCGGTGGGCGCAGGCGATGCGTGAGGTCTCCGGCCGGCTGGAGGAGATCCCCGGGGAGGAGGCGTTCCCGGCCTACCTGGAAAGCCGCATCGCGGGCTTCTACGAGCGGGCGGGGGTGATCGAGCTGGACGACGAGCGGGTTGGCGCGCTGACGATCGGGGGGGCGGTCAGCCCGGCCGGCGGGAACTTCGAGGAGCCCGTCACCCAGAGCACGCTGAAGGTGGTGGGGGCGTTCTACGGGCTGAGCAACGACCGCGCCGAGGCCCGGCGGTACCCGGCCATTGACCCGCTGGAGTCCTGGAGCAGGTACGTCGGCATCATCGAGCCCGCCAAGGGCGCCAAGATGCGCGGGCTCCTGGCCCGGGGCAGCGAGGTCAAGCAG
>CAZNSB010000310.1:0-6562 GCA_964575155.1 uncultured Planctomycetaceae bacterium
CTCCTGCCCTCGGCCCCTCGCTTTTCTCTGGACGCGACCGCGGACGGCGCGGGAGGATCTCTCCGATTCGGGCCGCACGGCCCAGCCGGGAAGGGGGGACGCCATGAGACCGCAGACCTGCCGGCAGTGCGGGGCGCGGGTGCTTCCGAATTGGGGGGCCTGCCCGTCGTGCGGTGCCGCGCTGAAGGCGAGACGCTCGACCCGGCCGGCGAGACGCGGCGGTTGGACAAGGCGGAAGATCGTCAGTGTGGCCCTGGCCGGCCCGTACAAACTAACTCTGTCAAAAAGGCGCGAGCTCATCGCCGCTCGCGCGTCGTCGACCTCCAGGAAGGACCCGCGGCAGGGTGCGCGGGTCAGAAATCGCCGTTTCTGACCTGAAAAGCGCGCCCCCGCGCGCCCTCTCGACTCGCCGGCCTTGCCTCTATGTGTAAGGTAATTCTAGTTCTCGAACCACAACCCGCCGAGGCCTACGGGGCGCGCTCCGGCCGGCCCCTATCCCCCCACCTGGCGGGCCGAGCGTTTGCCCGTTTTGTGCCCACAAACTCGCCGCGGCTTTGCTTTCAGTGGCGGAGGTTGCCGGAGGTTTTGTGCGTCTCGGGGGGGTTGACCGAACCGGGGGGATTCGAAGTCCGCGACTCTATCCGTTGAGCTACGGGCGCAAGTGGCTTGCCGGCCGCACCTTATAGCAATTCCGGTCGCCGCCCGTCAAGCCCTGGTCCCAAATAGGTCACAAAACGAGGGCAAGTCACGCTCTAGGTTCCTGGCCAGATCTGTTGCTTGACCGCCTCGGCGGCGAAAGCCACCATCACCCGCTTAAAGGTATTGACCGTGTACTCGCCTGCCTTGTCCATTAGACGCAGTACAGTGGCCACGGCCCGGTCGGTCTTGGGGCCACTCTTGCAGAGTTCGGGCACGGCTTCGTTGAACGCCTCTTGGTCTTCTGCGCTCCATGCAGCCTCATCTGCAGCAAGGCGAATCGCTTCGTGGATCGCGGTTTCGGTCCAAGGATAGGGCTTGCCGCACTGATGGCAGTAGCGAGGTGGCGTGTCGTAACCGAGGGGATTCCAATCCGGGCCCGACGCCGACGTAGGCCACGTGCTGTTCACCTCATATCATCCCTTCTTCTAACCTTGTGCTCGTCATCCCCCGCCCGTGCCAGGATGAGAACGATCTGATGAGAATTCGCCTTTGGGGCGGTATGGGCACACACCCATTGAGGCCGTACTGTAAGAGGCTGTTTCAGAACCCGGTTCGCGGCGAGGCCGAGCGAAGGGGCCCGGGGCAAGGCCGCAGGCCCGAAACGCCCGGAGGCGTGGCCAGGAGTCACGTCGAGGACGTTTCGGGCCGAGAACGCCGCCCCGGGGCCCTGCAGCCGGCCGCAGCCGAAGCAGGTTCTGAAACAGCCTCTAAGCCGAGATTGCCCACATAAACTCTTGCCCGTGACCGCAGCGGGCCCTTCCAGGGATTGTACCGTGTCTGCAAGCGACACCAACGCAGTTCCCGGTTCCGGCCACTCTCAATCTGTCCTCTGTCGGCCCGCGATCGTGTCCAAACCTCCCTTCAGCGGGACGGGAGACAAGATGGCCGAACGGGTGAATTGATGGCATTCTCATCCGGCGTAACACCGCCAACCGGGGATGAACCATGGCGCAAGTGAGACGCCTCACGAGCTTCGGGGCCGTCGGCTCAGCAGGCGACAACCAGTTCATGGATCAGCACGGAGCACGGTTTCGATCGAGGCGCGGAAAACCCAGGCCGTGTCGAGCGCTGGAAAAAAGTTCGCGTCGAATCCGGCGAAGTAGACCTGCCCGCCTACGTCATCCGCGAAGGGCGAGACCACGAAGGTTCGCGGAGCCACCAGCTTGGGTTTACCGGGCGCCCAGCGACCGTTGACTTCCTTCAGCCGATAGCCTCGATCGGATTCACGAATCAGGTACGAACCACCGGCATACCAGCCGAAAAACGTATCGGGCCGATACGCCTTGTTTCTTCCCCCTCGTTCGATCCGGCCCTCGACGCCCATGACGTGCACCGTGCGTCCCGTTGCGGGATCTCTGAGCGGCAACATATCACTGTAGGCGGCGATGATGCTGCCCGTGACAGGCGTCCCCAAACTTTCCTGCAGCAGTTGCCTGATCTGCAATTCGACGGTCGCCTTGTGATCGTCGTTGGGATCGATGCGGAGGATGCGGTCCGTATGCGAAAACAGAATCGACTCGCCGGATCCGTTCGGTGACGGCACGGCAGTCAGGCCGCGGATTCCGCCAAGTTCCCAGTGCTCGCGGGTGTTGTCAGAGTAAACCTCTTCCCAGACGGGAGACGCTCCGTCCTTGCGGCGGTAGACCGAAACGCCGGCCGAGGCGTAGAGGCTGCCGTTGGCCTCGGCAAACGCCATCGGCCGGATGGTCACCGGCCCGAGTTCCGCTTCCCTGCCCCAGCGGATCTTGCCGGGTTGCTGGACGTCGAAGACGCCGCTGTAGATGCCCAGAGCGCCGGCGGCAACGAAGACGCGGTCCACGCCGGTTTTCCGATCGCGATGGACGACCAGGGCACGCGTCGAGCGCCGGTACTTGGGGTCGCCATGCAGCGTCGTCTTCACCCAGCGGTTGCTGCCATCGTCGCGAGTCCATATGTTGGTCTGACGGTGACCGCCCTGGATATCGGAAGCCGCCAGCAGCAGATTCACGGGGGCCGCGAGCGCTTTGCCGTCGCCGTCCGTCGTGAACGTCACGGATTCCAGCGCCGTCACACGCAGATGTGGTGGACCAAGGGCCAGGTCAACCGTCCAGGTTCCATGTCGCGAATCCAGGACGAGCACCTGAGACCAGGGGATTGTTTCTTTGCCGCGCGTGTCCATCCAGTAGCCGTTGCCGGCGTACAATCGGCCCTTGTGCGCGACCAGGTGCACAATCTCGGTGCCCCGGATCGGCTTGCCGGTGGACTCATTGATCATGCCCGCCTTGAAGGATTGTTCCCATCCGTTGGGGGTTTGGGATTGGGCACAAGTTGTTGCAGAGATGCAGATGAGCGTCAGCAGCAGAAGGATGAACACTTTCTGCATCGTGTTGCTCCTCCGGCGATTTGCATGCCGCAACCGGCTGCAAAGGCCGATGCCTTCGTTGTCGGCCCAAAATGTCCTCGACGTGGCGCAAGGCCACGCCTCCGGGCCTTTTGGGCCTGCCGTCTCGGCCTCGGCCTTTTCGCTCGGTCTCGCGACGAGCGGCCTACCGAGATAGGCTCTTCTCGGGCGTCAGCGGAAACGCCAGCCGCGCGCCGACCCCCGCCTGCAAGTACCCCTCGCCGTAGGCCTCCTGCATGACCTTCCGGGTCCGGTCGCCGGAGCAGTGGCACGGGCCGACCTGCCGGACACCCAGCCGGCGGAGGCCCTCCACCACCTCCAGGATGCCCCGCTGCGAGGCGCACATCATGTGGAACCCGCCCAGGACCGCCCGGACCGGCCGGCCGGCGTGCTTGCGGGCGGACTCGGCCATCTCGACCACACCGGGGTGGGCGCACCCCGTGACGACGACCAGCCCGTCGGTCGCCTCCAGCGCCAGGGCCTGTTCCTTGAGGCCCCGGCCGAGCACGGGCGTCGTCCAGGCCCGGTCGCAGACGGCCGTGGCCGCCTCCGTCTCCACCAGTGTGGCGCCCGCCCGCCGGATGGCTTCCTTGATGCCGTCCGGGAACGGCTTCGGCACGTAAACCGTGACCTTGGGCCTGGCGGCCAGAAACGCCTCCAGTCCGCCCGCGTGGTCGCCGTGACGGTGCGAGATGACCACCGCGTCGATCGTCTCCGGCCGGATGCCGCACGCCGCCATGTTCGCCAGCAGCAGCCGGCCGTTGCCGCCCGTGTCGAAGAGGATCGTCTTCTCCAACCCCTGCACGACGCAGCCGAACCCCCACGCCGTGCGGAGCCCTTCCTTCAGCGGATAGTTGTCGTAGACGATGGTGATCATGAGTCGACCCTTTGCGCGAGAGGTGGCGGGGCCGTCCGGTGCGGACGAGGAAGTGGCCGCAGCCGAATCGACCGGGGCCGGGCCGGCCGCAGCCGCTGCCAGTACCGACGCCGCGACGGCGCCGAGTGCCGCCAGGCCGAACCGGCCGGGACGGGGGATGGGTCGTGCCGGCATGTCGGTCCCTCCTGGATGGGGCCCACACCCCACTATAATCGCCATCCGCCGCGGCGTGCAAGGGCGAACGGGACCCGCCGGCCACGAGCAGTAGCGGCGCGGCCGTGCCGCGCCGTCGCGCGGCGCTGGGGCACGGGCCCCAGCGCTACAGGCATCCGAGATGGAGCGGCGCGGCCGTGTTCGCCCGCCGGCCCCAAGCCGCAAGCCGCAAGCCGCGGGCCAAGGACAAAGGACCAAGGACCAAGGACCAAGGACCAAGGACAAAGGACAAAGGACAACGCCTTTAAGCCGCGCCGGGCCCGTCACGTCGAACGTGCTGCCGTCCCTTGACAACTCTGGTGAGCCTTTTTGTCCTGAAGTGAACAGCGAGCGAGGCAGAGGCGAAGTTTCTGACCAAAGGATTGCGAAATCCCGATTCTTGCGTTATACTGAAGGTCGAGTAGGGGGGTGTCTGGCAAGGTCCGGGCTGTGCCTGCGCGTGAGCGGGCGCGGCCCGTTTTGCTGCGCCATGTAGGGGCTGTCCGGCGTCCGCGGTAGGTGGGCCAGTTTCTTTGGGACCGCATGATGCGAAAGGAGGCGTATGATGAAGCGGTGGAACTTCGCAGGCGTAGCATTTCTGCTCGGAGTCGTCAGTGTCTGTCAGGGCGCGACGCCCAGTTTTCAGGGGCTTGGCGACTTGCCTGGAGGCCAGTTCAAGAGCAAAGCCTACGGGATTTCTGCCGACGGCCTTGTCGTCGTGGGCTACGGCTATTCCACCTCCGGGTATGAGGCCATGCGCTGGACGGCAACGGACGGAATGCAAGGACTGGGCGACCTCCCTGGCGGGGCCTTCGTCAGTTGGTCTATGTGCGCCTCCACTGACGGCTCGGTGATTGCCGGCCGCGCCACGTCCGATGCAGGCGACCGAGAAGGATTCCGCTGGACCCAAGCAGACGGCATTGAAGGGCTCGGCGACCTGCCCGGCGGCGAAGTGTACAGTTACGCTTCTGGAATCTCGGCCGATGGGGCAGTTGTTGTAGGTGGCAGCAAGTCTGCCGCATCCGGTAGCCTGCATGAGGCGTTTCGGTGGACCGAGGCCGACGGCATGATTGGGATGGGCGATCTTGACGGCGGGCAGTTTGACAGTTGGGGGGGCTCGGTCTCGGCCGACGGAGCGGTAGTTGTAGGAGTAGGCGAATCCGCGGAGGGGACAGAAGCCTGCTACTGGACAGCCTGGGGCGGCCCGGTCGGCCTAGGCGACCTGACCGGCGGCGCCTTTGGAAGTTGGGCGACCGCCATCTCTGCCGACAAACAGGTCATCGTAGGGACGGGCACGTCGGCCTCTGGTCAGGAGGCCTTTCGATGGACTGCTGCGGAAGACATGGAAGGACTCGGGGATCTCCCCGGTGGGGACTTCGACAGTCAGGCACTAGGCGTGTCCGGCGACGGGTCTGTCATTGTCGGGTACGCATGCTCCGAAGACGGAGAAAGAGCGTTCATTTGGAACGAACAGGACGGAATGCGCGACCTGAAGTGTGTGCTCGAAGATGACTTTGGGCTTGATCTGACCGGTTGGTCCTTGGCTGAGGGCTTGCCCCCGAGCCATCTACCCGGTGCCAGGGGCGTATCACCTGACGGCAAGGTTATCGTCGGCTGGGGCACAAACCCCGACGGCAACACCGAAGCCTGGATGGCAACCATCCCCGAACCCGCCACGCTCGCGCTGCTGGCCGTGGGCGGGCTGGGCCTGCTGCTTCGCCGACGCAGGGGCTGAAGGCCGGGCGTCGCCCCGGCGGAGCGGGGCTTTGCCCTGGCGAAGCCGGGCGGACGCGCGGGGGCTGGCCCGCGTGCGGCAACCTCCTTTGTCCCGTGTCGCCGGGCCGTTGTCAGCGGCTTCTGCGCGGCAGGGAGGGTAGGGGTGTGCCCACGGATGATGGCAGGTCTGCTGAGGCCCATTTTATGGGCCTTTGCCCGCCGCAGGCGGGTGTAGCCCCGGCCCTCTGGGCCGGGGTCGTCAAGCGGTTCGCGCCTCCTCTTCTCTTCTTGTGTACTCTCCCGCCGTGGCCCGCCTGCGGCGGGCCACGGCGGGAGCAAAGAGATGAATCGCTTGCCCCGCAACGCCGGGGCCAAAGGCCCCGGCCTATACGCCGCTTCGCGGCGGTAAGGCGGCTGGAAGCCGCCTCAAACCAGTAACGGCAAACCGCTGCCAGAAAGAATGGTCACGCCCGATGGTTTTTGACTCCGGATTCGGCTCCGCGGGATGGCCCGGTCGCGACATCAGACTATCGGCTTCGGTATCGGAATACAGGGCCGAGCGCCCGAAAACCAACATTTCAGTGCATATCGAGGCCCATTTATGGACGCGCCAAAAGCGATCAAAAGCGGACCAAAAACGAACAGTTTTGACGCGTTTTGAGCAAAAGTGAAAAAAAAGCGCGCGTTTCTCCTTGCCC
>CAZNSB010000311.1:0-6560 GCA_964575155.1 uncultured Planctomycetaceae bacterium
GTCTATATGTGTTCATGCGTTCCGGCCGAGGGCAACCACCCCGGACTCAGGAAGCCCCCCCCTCACCCCGCCCCGCCGGGCTGGAGGTGGACGGGGACGGGCTCGGCGCCGCGGCGGAAGCGGTTGGCGACGACCGCCTCGACGACCAGCAGGCCGATGACGACCGCCAGGAAGCGGTCCCAGAGGTTGTCTCCGACGGCGGCGTCCGCGGCGGCGGCGTGGACCTCCTCGAGCGTCTGCCCGGAGTACAGGTCGGCGGGGCTGAGGGCGGCGGCGACGCCCGCCGGGGACACCGCCGCCAGGTCGCTCTCGACTCCGTCGATGTTCGTGGCGAAGGCGCCGGAGGCGCCCTCGGCCTCGGGGCCGGCGCCGGCGACCTGCCACTCGTAGATCCCCGCGCGGTGGGTGTCGGCGAAGACGGCGGCGGGCCCGGCCGGGCCCGTCTTCAGCGCCAGCGCCCGGACCGCCCCGGCGGGCGGCTTGACGTTGACGGCGGCGGCGGCGGGGGGCTTCGCCCGCGGGCGGATCGTCACGGGCGTGCCCACCTCGACGGTGTGGTCGGCGCCGAGCTTCTCGCCGGCGGCCAGGCAGATGCGGGTGGCCATCGGCAGCAGCAGCGGGGTGGTCGACAGGTTGTTCCACTCGGCGCTGGCGGTGGTGGCGAAGAGCACCACCCGCCCGTCCCCGAAGTCCTTGGCGGCGACGAGCGCGTCGCCGGCGGGCGTGGTCAGCACCTTCTCGGCGCCGGCGACGTTCCCGCCGAGGCGGTAGTACCGCTGGACCAGGACCTCGGGGTAGTCCGCCGGCGTCTCGTACAGCCCGGCCAGATACGGATGGCGCAGGTCCTTGACGGCGGTGACGGCTTCGGCGGTCACCCCGACCTGCCCGACGGCGCTCTCGATCCGCCCCGGCAAGAGCCCGCCGAAGTCGGCGATCCGCTGGACCAGCATGTCGTTGTAGTTGCGGACGTCGGCGCCCGGGCCGAGAAAAATCACCGCCGTCCCGCCCCGTCGGACGAAGGCCTCGAGGTCGTCGGCCTGGGCGGCGGTGAAGCTGGGAAGGTCCGCCAGCAGGACCGCCTCGGCGTCGGCCAGGGCCGCCTTGCCGAACTGGTCGGCCTCGATCGTCCTCAGTCGCACCGACCAGGGCCCGGGCGCCCCCTCGTAGGGGTCCAGGGCGGGCTGGAGGACCGCCGCCGGGTCGAGCGCGCCCCCCACCGCCCCCCCGCCGCGGACCAGCACCGCCCGAACCTTCTCGGCCAGCTCGATGCTGAAGCGGCGGACGTTGTCGGCCGGGAGTGCGTCGTCCTCGGCGACGGCCACGCGCCCGACGTGCACGCCCCCGGCCGAGAAACGGTGGTAGAACCGCACGGCGGCGGTGGCACCGGCCTGCCCGCCGGCGGAGAGAACCTGCCGCACCGGCTGCCCGACCCGCCGCCCGTCCACCTGGAGGAACACCTCGACCACCTGATCGGTGGGCGAGGAGTTGACCAGGGTGGCGGTGAACTCGAGGCGCTGCCCGGCGATCCGCCGCCCGGCGATCTTGAGCTCGGCGAGCCCCACGTTGACGACGGGCTCGCCGGAGCAGTCCACCAGCATGATGGGGATGTTGGCCTCCTTGAGATCGGCCATGGCCTCGAGGTCTCGAAAGCTGACGGCCTGGAGGTCTGAGAATATGTAGATGGCCTTCTGTGGCGCGGTCTCATCGGCCAGGAGCCTGGCGGCCTCGGCGAGCCGGGCGCCGATCGGCGCCCGCCCGGAGGCCAGGCGGGCCTTGCCGATGCCGTCGCGGACGTTCCCGAGGGCGGCGGTGAGCGCCTCCGGGCGGGCGGCGGCGTTGGTGAGCATGATCGCCGCGGCGGTCGGCTTGGCCTGGCCGTCCAGAAGCGCCGTCGCCTCCCGCCGGGCGCGGACCAGCCGGGTGGACCCGCCCGAGCGGGCGGCCATGGAATAGGAGTTGTCCAGGATGACGACGGCGGCGAAACGTTGATCGGCCCAGAACCCGGCGGCGGCCTTGAGGATGGGCTCGGCGACGGCGAGGGCAAGCAGGGCCAGCAGGACCGACCGGACCAGCAGGAGGAGCCAGTGCTCGACGCGGCGTCGGCGTGCGGTCTTCTCCATGCTGATCCGCAGGAACCGCAGGGTGGGGAAGACCATCTGGGGCGCGCGGACCGAGGAGAGCAGGTGGAGGACCACGGGGATGGCCGCCGCCAGCAGCCCGAGGAGCAGCCACGAGTTGGCAAATCCGAACGCCAGCGTCATCGCCGCACCAGCCGCCGCCTCCTGGCCAGGTAGTTCAGCAGCATCAGGTCATAGGGCGTGGTCGTAGGCGCCACCATGTATTCAATGCTCCGGTCGCTGCATTCCTTGCGGTATCGCTCGACGAAGGCCCGCACCTCGCCGCAGTACGCCTCCCGGAGCAGCCGGGGATCCACCTGAACCTTCTCGTCCGTCTCCAGGTCCACGAAGTTGGTCATCCGCTTGAAGGGCAGCTCCAGCTCGGCGGGGTCGAAGACGTGGAAAAGGATGATCTGGTGCTTCTTGTAGCAGAAATGCTGGATGGCGCGGATGACCTCGCCGGGGTCGTCGTAGAGGTCGGAGATGATGACGATGAGCCCGCGCTTGGCGATCCTCTCGGCGAGCTCGTGAAAGGTCCCCGCGATGGCGGTGAGCTTGCCGGGGGTGAGCCTCTCCAGCCCGGTAAAGACGCGGTCGAGGTGGGCGGGCGAGGAGGCCGGGGGCAGGTGCAGGCGGATCTGCTCGTCGAAGGCGATCACGCCGACGACGTCCTGCTGCCTGGCCATCAGGTAGGCCAGGCACGCCGTCAGGAAGCACCCGTACTGGAACTTGGTCAGGTCGCCGTCGAAGCGGTAGTCCATCGAGCCGGAGATGTCCAGCAGGATGTACGCCCGCAGGTTGGTCTCCTGCTCGTACTGCTTGATATAGTAGCGGTCGGTCCGCCCCCAGGCGACCCAATCGAGGTGGCGGAGGTCGTCGCCGGGGGAGTACTCGCGATGCTCGGCGAACTCCACGCTGAACCCGCGGTGGGGGCTTCGGTGCAGCCCGGAGATGAACCCCTCCACGACGTGGCGCGCAACGAGGTTGATGTTGGCCAGCTTGGCCATGCGGGCGGGCTCAAAATAGGCGTACGGCGTCTTGGCCATCGGCTAGACCACGGATTTCACCGATTCATTTCGGATTACACGGATGAGAAACAGCTCGGCATCCCTGGATTCGTGAAATTCGTGATTCATTCGCGCGATTCTCGGCCCAGGAACACGAGGGACATTGTCCCATAGTCGCGGCGGTCACGCACGCACAAAGGTCCTAACGGGGTGGGGACCTCGATGTTTCGGCGGCAGCGGAAAATCACCGTCGCCTCCTCGGCCAGATGATCCGCCAGCGGATCAAACAGCCACCCGGCGGCGCGGCACCAGCGCCACTGCTCCACCAGGCCGTAGGGCGGGTCCACGAAGGCCAGGTCCACCGGCTCGGCGAGCGTCCGGAGCCACCGGGCGAGCCGACGCAGCACGTCGCCGCGCCAGACGACGCAGCGATCCCCAACGCCCATCGCCTCGATGTTTCGCCGCAGCCGGTCGATGGCGCCCGGGTCGCGCTCGGCGAACCAGCATCGCTCGGCCCCGCGGCTGACGGCTTCGAGCCCCAGGCTGCCGGTCCCGCAGAAGAGGTCGACCACCACCGCCTGCTCGACCGCCTCGCCGAGGATGCTGAAGCAGGCCGTCTTGACCCGGTCCGTGATGGGACGGGTCGCCCGGCCCTTCGGCCCCAGCAGCCGGCGGCCCCTGAATTGCCCGGCGACGACCCGCATGGAACACGAATTACACGAATTGCCTCCGAATTTCACGAATTGCCTGACCGCAGCCGTTGAGGGGGCGTCTTGTGAAGGGACAAGGGGCACCCGGGGATGGCTATCCGCGGGCTTTACGCGCCCCCCGAACGATCATCCGTGTAATCGGTGGAAAAAAAACGCCCCGGCCGAGGGGCGGGAAGCCGGGGCTGCGGGGCATTGGCTCTCGGCCGAGGTGCTTGGGAAACCCCGGCCTTGAGGCCAGCAAGCGGTTGCAGCAGTTGCCATAGGAAGCCTAAGATATAGTCGGCGGGCGAGGCCAAGGCCGGCGACGAAAAAAAAGGAAACGGATGGGAGAGGCCATGAAGGCAGAGACAGCGGTTTGGGCGGTGGTGTGGGGGGCGGTGCTGCTCGGCGGGTGCAGCGCGCTGAGGACCTCCGCGCCGACGCCGGCGACGGGCAGCGACGAGTTCAACGCCGTGTGGGACGCCTCCCTGGAGGTCCTGCGCGAGGGCAAGTTCACCGTGGACCGCACCGACCGGCGGGAGGGGACCATCACCACCCTCCCGCTGCTGGGGCGGCACTGGTTCGAGTTCTGGCGGAGCGACGCGCGGAAGGGCGTTGACGTCGTGGAGGGAACGCTCCAGACCGTTCACCGGCAGGTGACGGTGAAGGTCCGCCGGGGCGAGCCCCCCGCCGAGGGCGCGGCATACCTCGCCAGCGTGGCGGTGCGGACCACCCGCTCGGCCCTGCCGAACGTCCGCGTCACCAACACCTCCGAGGCCTACGAGATGTTCCTGACGCCCACCCGCCTGCAGCGGACCACCGCCCTGCCGGAAAGGGAGTCCCCCCGGGAGCCCGAGGCCAAGCCCGTCCCGCTGGGGCGGGACAAGCGGCTGGAGGGCCTGCTCGAGCGGCGGATCAAGGACCGGGCGGCCGAGAAGCTCGGCGCCGCGGGGCTGTGAGGGCCGGCGAGTGCGCCGATCGCCGGCTGCGGCGTGGCGGCCGCGGGGTCAGATCAGGCTCATGGGATCGGCGTCGGGGACGACTTCCGCGCCCAGGCCGGCGCTGAGGGCGGGCATCTGGGCGGCGAGGGCCTCCTGGATGAAGCCCCCGCGCCCGCAGTAGCAGTTGACCTCGAAGCGGAACTGGCGGCGGATCCGGAAGACGCCGCATCGGCTCGGCCCCAGCAGCTTCACGTCCGCATCCCGCCCGAAGCGTTCTCTCAACCTCCCCGCCAGGGCCTCCGCGGCGGATCGGGCCCGGGAGGCGTTGCCGTGGCGGAGGACGAAGCGGACCATGCGGACGAACGGGGGCACCCCGGCGTCGGCGCGAAACTTCAGCTCCGCCTCGGCAAAGCCCGCGTAGTCGTGGGCGACGGCGAAGCGGATGGCGGGGTCCGTGGGATGGAGGGTCTGGACGACGACCTGTCCGCCGCGTTTTGCCCTCCCGGCCCGGCCGGCGACCTGGACGATGAGCTGGAAGGTCCTCTCGGCGGCGCGGAAGTCGGGGACGGCCAGGGCGGTGTCGGCGCTGACGATGCCCACCAGCGTGACGCGGGGGAAGTCCAGCCCCTTGGCGACCATCTGCGTGCCCAGCAGGACGTCCACCTCGCCGGCGGCGAAGCCGTCGAAGACCTTGCGGAACTGCTTGGGGCTGGTCATGGTGTCGCTGTCCATCCTGGCGACCACCGCGGAGGGGAACTTCCGCGCCAGCTCCGACTCGATCCGCTGGATCCCCAGCCCGAAGAGGATGAGCTTCTTCCCGCACGCCGGGCAGGACCGGGGGACGGCGGCGGTGGCCTGGCAGTAGTGGCACATGGCCAGGGCCAACGCCTGGTGGAAGACCATCGGGCGGGAGCAGTTGTCGCAGTCGAGCTGCCATCGGCAGGAGGGGCAGAAGACGTAGCTGGCGTACCCCCGCCGGTTCAAGAGCAGGATGATCTGCTCCTGCCGGTCCAGCACCGCCGCCATCTTCCCCGCCAGCGTGCCGCCGATCAGCTCGATCCGGGCGTGGGAGACCTCCTTCCGCAGCTCGACCAGGTGCAATTCCGGCATGGGCAGCCCGCGAATCCGCCGGGGCAGCCGAAGCAGCCGGTACCGCCCCCGCCGGGCGTTGTGCAGCGATTCCAGCGACGGCGTCGCCGAGCCCAGCAGCACCGGCACGCCCTCGATGGCGGCCCGCTTGATGGCGACGTCCCGGCCGTGGTAGCGCGGGGCGGCGTCCTGCTTGTAGCTGCCCTCGTGCTCCTCGTCGACGACGATCAGCCCGAGCTTCCGCGCCGGGGCAAACACGGCGCTGCGCGGGCCGATGACGGCGGAGGCCCGCCCGTCGCGGATCTGCTCGTAGGCAATGGCCCGCTGGGTGGGGGTGAGCGCGGAGTGAAGTACGACGACGCGCGGCAGTCGGCGGGCGAGCCGCTGGAGCGTCTGTGTGGCCAGGGCGATCTCAGGGACGAGGAGGATGGCCTGTCTCCCGGCGGCGAGGACGCGGCGGATGGCGCGGAGGTAGACCTCCGTCTTCCCGCTGCCGGTGACGCCGTGCAGGAGGGTGACGGCAAAGCCGGCGGCGAGGTCGGCCTCGATCCGCCCCAGCACCGCCTTCTGATCGTCGTTGAGGTCGAAGGGGTCCGGGTGGATTCTCTCGCTGAGGGCCTCGGGGGCGCGCGGGCGGTCCTCCAGGCGCACCAGCCCGCGCTCCGCCAGCCGGCGGACGCTGTCGCGGGCCGAGGCGCCCCCCGCGGCGAGCTGCGC
>CAZNSB010000312.1:0-6536 GCA_964575155.1 uncultured Planctomycetaceae bacterium
CCTACGACCTGAAGCTCGCCGAGCTGGCGGCCCGCTCGCCCGCGCGGATCGTGATCCTCTCAGACCACGCCGACGAGAACCTCATCTCGCCCCCGTGCTACCGCGAGTTCTGCATCCCGCATTACCGGAAGGTCAACCGCATCCTCCACCAGGCCGGCAAGATCGTCTCCACCCACCTGGACGGGAACTTCAGGGGATACTTCCCGCTGCTGGGCGAGACGGGCTTCGACCTGCTCGACGGGTGCACCCCCGCGCCCATGATGAACTACGAGCCGGAAGAGCTCGCCCGAGCCCTCCCGCCCACCATGGCCTGCTACTGCGGCGTGCCGGCCACCCTCTTCTGCCAGCACCTCCCCGACGAGACCGTCGTCGATTTCGGCCGGCGGATTCTCCACGCCTTCGCCGGGCGGGTCATCCTCAACGTCGGAGACATCCTCCCGCCCAACGGCGATGTCCACCAGGTCGTCCGCCTCGGCGAGATGGCCAGGAGGTACTGACGCGGGGGGATGGTCCGGTCCGGCGGGGCGCCACGGGCCCTGGAAGCACGTAGCCCGTTTTTTTGAAAGCTCTTAAAGCAATTGCTGGGCTCCTGTCTCTCGTATCGGCGCCGGCTCGGGAGTGGCTGAGCCCGGCCGGCCCGCGCCGCGGCGGACGGGAGGGGAGGCGAGGCGGGCCGGGGGCCGGAGCGGCAGGAGATTTTCGCCCGGCGGGAGTATTTCTCTTGCGGTTTGCGCCATAAGCATTTGCGCAAGGCCCGGCGGCGGGAACCCGCCCGCGGCGGCGCGAGGCGCTTGACAAGGGCCCTGCCGAAGCCAAGGATTGGCCGCTTTTTCTGCTATAGTTGTGCCCGGAAACAGACCGAATAGGCGGTTGCAGGAAATGGCAGCAACCACAAGACAGAAGGCCCCCGCCGGGAAGGCCCGGGCGGGCAGGAAGACGGCCTCCGCACCGGCCAAGGCCACCGCCGGGCGGAAGTCGGGCAAGCGGCCCCCGGCCAGGTCCGGCAAGAAGCTGGTGATCGTGGAATCGCCGGCGAAGGCCCGGACCATCGGCCGGTACCTCGGCAAGGGCTACGTCGTCAAGGCCTCGATGGGCCACGTCCGCGACCTCCCCCCCAAGGAGCTCGGGGTGGACATCGAGAACGACTTCGCGCCGAAATACGAGCTGCTTCGCGGGCGGCGGAAGGTGCTGACGGAGCTGCGGAAGCAGGTTCGGACGGCGCCGGAGGTGTTCCTGGCGACGGACCTGGACCGGGAGGGCGAGGCGATCGCGTGGCACCTGGCGGAGGCCCTTCGGGTGCCGGGCAGCCGCCTTCGGCGGGTGATCTTCAACGAGATCACGGCCGGGGCCATCCGGGAGGCCTTCACCCAGCCGGGAAACATCGACCCCAACAAGGTGGACGCCCAGCAGGCGCGGCGGGTGCTGGACCGGATCGTGGGGTATCGGCTGAGCCCGCTGCTTTGGCGCAAGGTGGCGGCGGGGCTGTCGGCCGGCCGGGTGCAGACGGTGGCGGTCCGGCTGATCGTCGAGCGCGAGCGGGAGATCCGGTCCTTCGTGCCGGAGGAGTTCTGGCGCGTCTCGGCGATCTTCACGCCGGCGGTGGCGGCGGCGGGGGGCCTGGAAGAGCAGTGGCACGCGTTCGGGGCCCAGGCCGGGGCGAACGGCAACGGGCCGTCGCAGGCGGAGCACTACGCCTGGCTGTCGAGGCAGGGGGCGTTCCGCGCCGAGCTGGTGGAATGGGAAGGGGAGAAGTTCAACTGCGCCGACGCCGAGGCCGCCTTGAGGCTGGCCGAGGCCCTGGGGCTGACGGTCCGCTCCGTCGAGCGGAGCGAGGACCCCGAGGGCAAGGGCCCGGCGAGGCGCCGCGTCCGGATCGACGCCCGCGTGAACCGCGATGCGGGGGTGAATTTCGCCGTCACCTCCCTCCAGTCGCGCAGCAGCCGGAACCGACCCCCCCCCCCGTTCACCACCGCCTCCCTGCAGCAGGCCGCCTCCGTCAGGCTGCGCTTCTCCGCCAGCCGGACCATGCGCCTCGCCCAGCAGCTCTACGAGGGCATCGAGCTGCCCGCAGAGGGCAGCGTGGGGCTGATCACGTACATGCGGACCGACAGCGTCAGGCTCTCCGCCCAGGCCATCGAGCAGGTCCGCGGATACATCGAGGGGACCTTCGGGAAGGAGTACCTCCCGGAAAAGCCCAACGTGTACCGCTCGGGCGCGCGGGCGCAGGCGGCTCACGAGGCCATCCGCCCCACCGACGCGACCCGCTCGCCGGCGTCGTTGAAGGCGTCGCTGACGGCGGAGCAGTGGAAGCTGTACGACCTGATCTGGCGTCGGTTCGTGTCCAGCCAGATGCCCCCGGCGCAGTGGAACGTGACGGAGGCGGACGTGTCGGCGGAGACGGCGGGCGGGCCGGCCGTGTTCCGGGCCGTCGGGAGGCACCTGGCCTTTGACGGGTACCTGAAAGTGGCCGGGATGCCCCGGCGCGACGAGCAGACGCTCCCGGAGCTCACCGTCGGCGCGGCGGTGGCGCCGGTGGCCATCCGTCCCAGTCAGCGCTTCACCCAGCCCCCGCCCAGGTACACCGAGGCCTCCCTCGTCAAGGCCCTCGAGGCCGAGGGCATCGGCCGGCCTAGCACCTACGCCGCCATCATCCAGACCATCCAGGACCGCGCCTACGTCAAGCAGCTCGATCGGCGCTTCCACGCCACCGACCTGGGGATGGTGGTCACGGACAAGCTGGTCAAGTACTTCCCGGACATATTCGACCTTCGGTTCACGGCCCGGATGGAGGACCGGCTGGACGAGATCGAGGCGGGGCGCGAGAAGTGGGTCGCGGTCCTGCGCGACTTCTACGGGCCGTTCGAGCAGGACCTGGCCAAGGCCGGCAAGGAGATGGTCCACGCCAAGGCCGAGACCGAGCCCAGCGAGTACACCTGCCCCAACTGCGAGAAGCCGATGGTGTATCGGTGGAGCAAGACGGGGCGGTTCCTGGCCTGCAGCGGGTACCCCAAGTGCAAGACGACCTTCCCCGTCGACGAGCGCGGCGAGAAGATCGAGCCGAAAGCCGTCGACGTGACCTGCCCGGAGTGCGGGAAGGGGATGCTCCTCCGCCGCGGGCGGTTCGGGGTGTTCCTGGGCTGCCGGGAATACCCCAAGTGCCGGGGCACGCTTCCCTGCGACGAGCAGGGCAACCCCCTCAAGCTCGTCAAGTCCGAGGACATCAAGGAGAACTGCCCGGAATGCGGCGCGCCGATGGTCGTCCGCCGCCGCGGGCGGAGGGCGTTCCTCGCCTGCTCGCGATACCCCGACTGCCGGAGCACCTCTCCGCTGCCGGAAGGCATCCGCCTGGAGGCGGCCCCGCGGGAAAAGCCCGCGGAGACCGGCGTCACCTGCCCCAAGTGCGGGAAGCACCCGCTGGTCATCCGCACCGGCCGGCGCGGGAAGTTCATCGCGTGCTCGGGATACCCCCGGTGCAAGAACACCTACGACGTCTCCCACCTCGACGAACTCAAGGCCGGCAAGGACCCGCACGAGAAGTAGCCGCCGCCGGGCGCCAACGGCGCGCCCAGCGCCTCCGGCGCCCGGGGCCCTGACGCGCGGGGGCGATTCCGCATCTCCGGCTATGAGATCTATTGAGATTCGTCAACATATCGCCCCGGCGCCCCGGTCGCCGAATCGCCGCGTTTCCGTCCGGCGCTTGTCGGCGGAACGCTCGGGGGGTAGGATGTCTCGGCCGGGGGGCGGGTCGGGGCGGCGAGCGGGCGCGGTGCAGGAGCTTGGGTCCATGTGGCGCAAGGGGACGGCTTTGGTGGCGGGCGTCTGGGTGGCGGGGTGGTGCGCGGGCTGCGCGCCGGAGGGAGCCGCCGCACGCCCCGAGCCGAACGTCGAGGTCCTCCTCAGGAAGCTGCGCCACGGGCAGACCGCCGAGAGGATCGCGGCGGTCGAGCAGCTCCGCCTCGTCCGCGACCCCGACGCCGCCGAGGGCCTCCTGGGCGCCCTGAAAGACCCCGACCCCTTCGTCCGCAGCGCGGCCATCGAGGTGCTGGGGCAGGTCGGCGACGAGCGGGCCGTCGAGCCCCTCCTCAGGCTGCTGGAAGACGCCGACCCGGCGATCCGGTATTCGGCGGCCGGGGCGCTGGGAAAACTCGCCGACCCCCTCTCGCTGCCCTGGCTGGAGAGGCTGCTGGGAGACCGGCAGGAGCACATCCGCGCTGCCGCGGCCGAGGCGATCGCGCAACTGGGCCCGGCGGGGATCGAGGTCCTTCAGCGGAACGCCCGCAGCGCGGATGCGAGAGTGCGGCTGGCTGCCGTCCACGGGCTGCGGAATCCCGGGGTGGGGCGGACGACGGTCCCGCTGGGCCCGTTCCTGGTGGCGCTGCGGGACAAGGACCCGCGCGTCCGCTGGCAGGCAGCGGTGGGGCTGTACTGGCGGGGCGACCCGCGCAGCGCCGCCCCGCTGCTGACGGCGCTGCGGTCGGAGACCGACACCGACGTCCGCTGCTGCCTCCTGGAGGCCCTGGGGCGGACGGGGAACGAGCGGGCGTTGGGGGCCCTGGAGAAGGCGCTGTCGGCGGCCCGGAAGACCGTCCGCACCGCCGGCGCCAGGGGCCTGGGAAACGCCGCCCGCCGGACGCTGGAGGGCGTCGGAAAGGCCCGGCGCTTCGGCGACGCCGACGCCGCCGAAAGGCACATCCGGTTCCTCCGGCGCCGGGTGGTGCCGGCCTTGACCGCCGCCATCGACGACGAGGCCGACGAGGTCCGCGAGACGGCGATGGAAGAGCTCGCCGCCGTCCGCGAGCCGATGGTCGTGCCGGCGCTGTGCGCGGGGTTGAAGGACCCGAACCCGCGGGTGCGTTCGTTCGCGGCCGGCGGGCTGGAGGACATTGCGCGGCGGGAGCAGGCGGACCCCCGGGCGGCGCTGGCGTTGATCGGCGCGGTGGAGGGCAAGAGCGTGTGCCTGTCGGCGGTTCACGCCCTCGGCCGGCTGGGCGACCGGCGTGCGGTGGGCCCGCTGATTGGGGTGCTGAAATCGGGCCCGGTGGAGCTGCGCCCGGCAGCGGCGGCGAGCCTGGGCCGCCTGAAGGCGGCGGAGGCCTTCGAGCCGCTGCTGCACGCTTTGGTGTCCTCCCAGCCGGTCACGCTCCGCCAGCAGGCCGCCGAGGCCCTCGGGGCCACGGGACGGAAGCTGGCCATCGTGCCCCTTCTGGCCATCATGAAGGAGAAGGACCCGCGCCTGCGTCAGGCCGCCATCGCCGGGCTCGGGGCGCTGAAGGACCCCCGCGCCGTCCAGCCGCTGATCGCCGCCCTCAAGGACCGCCACCCGGACGTCCGCCGGTGGGCCGCCGGAGCCCTCGGCGACATCGGCGACGGGCGGGCGTTCAAGCCGCTGCGCAAGCTGGCCCTGCACGACTGGACCGCCGAGGTCCGCCGGGATGCGGCCGAGCCCCTGGCGCAACTGGGCGGCCGGCGCGCCCTGGAGGCGCTGTCGGCGATGCTCAAGGACGGTCACGCGGGCGTGAAGTCGGCGGCGGCGAACGAGCTGGGCACCCTCGGCGACGCCCGGGCCGTCAAGTGCCTCGCCGCCGCCCTGCGGGACTGGTCCACGGAGGTCCGCATCGCCGCCGCGGAGGCCCTCGGCGAGATCGGCGACCCCGGCGCCGTCAAGGCCCTGGCCAGGGCGGCGCTGCGCGACGGGCAGGTGGGGGTTCGAGAGAAGGCCGCCCAGGCCCTGGGTCGGATCGGCGACGAGGGGGCGCTGAAGGCGCTGGCGTCGGCCCTGACCGACCGCACCAGCCGCGTGCGCAGGGGCGCGGTGGGGGGGCTGCAAACGATGGGCGGAGCAGGGGCGGTGAGGCTGCTGTTGACGGCCCTGGCGGACAGGCACGCGGGGGTTCGCCGGGCGGCGTCGGTGGCGCTGGGCAGGACCGGGGACGCGGGCGTCGTCGAGGCCCTGCGAAAGGTCGCCCGGGAAGACATGGACGATTCGGTGCGTGCAGACGCCGCCGAGGCCGTCAAGGCGATTCAGAAGCGCACCAGGACGCCGGTCCGGCGGGTCCCGGCCGGACCGTAGGACGGCGGCGAGGCGCCCTCAGCCTTCGCCTGATTCACCCCGGCCGCAGCGGTGCCTCGCCGGGCAGTCGCTCCCCGGCCCGCAAGGGCACGTCCCGCCCCTGCCGCGGAGCCTCCGAACCGACGCCCACCCCAGGGCGACGACGGCGGCGACGATCACGATGGTCACCACGATACGTTCCCACATCGCCATGACATTCTAGCCCCCGCCCCCGCCCAGGGCGCTGCCGACCTGGTAGACCGCCGCCGTCAGCACCCACGCCAGCAGGGTCAGCCCCCCCGCCTGCGACAGCGCCCACTTCCACGACCCGCTCTCCCGCCAGGTCACCACCAGCGTCGCGGCGCAGGGGACGCTGATCAGGCAGAACAGCATGATGCAGAATGCCTGGAGCGGGGAGTAGTCGGCCTGAAGGCGCGCCCGGAGCGATTCGCTCGCCCGGTCGTGCTCACCGCCCACGGCGTAGACG
>CAZNSB010000313.1:0-6526 GCA_964575155.1 uncultured Planctomycetaceae bacterium
CGTCTGTTGCGCGCGTGATGTCAACAGGCGCCAGTGATAATGCTTACATAATGGCTCGTGGCAGCGGCTCAGGTGAAGATGACAGCTCACCGGTCATTTCCGCTCCCCCCCGGGCCTGGAACGTGGGAAGTTCTGGGCTGGCGCATCGGCGGAGTTCGCAGCCCGTCGCCGCGCCCGAAGGACGCAGGCAAAGGAGGTTACTCTGGCAAAGCGGGAGATGACACAAGCGGAGCCGACGGATGGCTCGCCACGGGCAACGGGGATCGGAGTCAACTCGAACGTTGCAGGAGAGCCCGAAGCTTGGCTCGATTGCTCACGCCCGTGCGCGGGGAGAATCAGCAAGCCTCAGTGTTCACTCATTCTCGAAAGGAGAGGCAACATGCGAACCACACATTCTTATGCTGGAATCGCCGGTGTGGTGTGTTCAGTGGCCCTGGTCCTCGCGTGCGCAACGGACTCGGCGCAGGCGACCACCGGCTACTGGGATTTGTTCTGCGTCGATCTGAACCAGACGGGGCTGTATTGGAACCAGGTGAACGGGGGCGCCGGCGTCTTGAACGACCCGATGGTCTCTCCCGATCCGGGCGCTACCAATCCCGGATCGCCGGTGATTGACCCCGCCAGCGCGCTGGGCGGCGTGGCCTACGGATATGGCGGGTTCGACTGGGGAACGGGCACGCTGGAAGGCACCATGGTCGCGAACAACAGCATTTCGATGAGCGGCGCCGGGACCTATTACCTCAGCGTGGTCCTGGACACGAAGAGCGGCCCACAGACCGACCAACTGTACCCGTCGTGGGGCACGATCAGCACCATCAAAGTCTATCCTGAGCTCGTCGCTGGCGGCTACGGGGCGGCGATCTCGCCGTCGTGGAGCGTTTCGCCCTACGATCCGGACAGCGGGACCATCCTCACCGTCAACGCCGCCGGCGTGGGCGACAGCGTGGCGCTGGCCTCCAACGACGTCGGGGTCGCCGAGGGCGCCAACCAGTTGCGAGGCATCTGGGGCGCCGGCGCAGTCCTCCCCAACGCCCCCGGATACAAGGTGGACTTCGACACGAACCTGGACACCTGGGATTCCTACAACCAGGCCGGTCCGCCGCCGCCGCCGCCGGGACCACAGACTGCGCCGCACCCGGTCAACGTCCTGCCGCCGTGTGGCGTCTTGGTGCCGGGCAAGGAGTACTCCAACAACGTGGACAAGAATGCCGCCGGGGTGATCGATCCGCTCCAGAACATCAAGTTCTCCTGCACCGGTAATTGCGTCGACACCTTCGACTACAGCGGCTCCGCCGTCGGCACAAACCCCAACCCCAATGAAAATGACAACGTGGACGCGCTGGCCAACTGCCGGGACGCCTACTTCTGGGCCGTCGCCAACGACACCGTCCCGATGGTCGTCTCCTTCGGGCCCGCCGCGGCCAAGCCGGCCGACATCTATTACCAGATGGCCCAGGCGCCGGACACCAACGGCACGTGGTGCACCGCCGCTCAGATCTGCCCCTCGCCCAACTCCCCGGACGACGTGGACGGCCTGGAGGTCTGGGGCCCGGCGGAGGACCCGGAGCAGGACGATGCCGACAAGTTCTCGCTGATCGCCGACCCCAACGGCGTGGCCGTGTACAGCTTCATCGGCGGCCTCAGCCACCCCTGGATCACGACGGCGGCGCTCCAGAACGCCCTCGGCACCACCGAGGCCATCGACCTGGACGCCCTGATGTGCTGGGATGAGGATCTCGAGGATGGGGAGTTCGGCGGCACCGGCGGCACCAACGACGCCATCATCTTCAGCGTCATGGAGACCGCCAGTGGCGGCGGGGCCTTCGACGGCGGCGAGCTGTGGCTGTGGAAGTGCGGCAGCTTGGCCATGCCCCTCTTCCACGGCGGCGAAACCTGGGACACGGCCCACACGGTCGGCGCCGACTTTAACGTCGCCACCGAGGAAATCGATGCCGTGGAAGCCGTCCCCGAGCCTGGAACCATGCTGGTGCTGGCCCTCGGCGGGGGCCTGGTGCTGATCCGCCGCCGCAGGCGGTGAGCGGCAGGCAGGCAGTGAAGCCGGGGTTGGCCCGGGCGCTCGCGTGTGGTTCGGCGCCTACGGCGGACGATGCCGGGCCTGAGAAAGCGAGTCGGCACAGGCCAGACCGCCTGGAGCCTCGGGGCGGAACGGGCTGCGCCGGAACCCGCCGTTTGCACCGTGCCTTGAATGAGCGTTTGCAGACGATCGAAAGGAGTGAGAGCCATGAGTAGACAAAGACTTGCAGCGATTGTGCTGGCTGCGGCAATCCTGACGTTGCCGGCCGGGCTGGCCGTCGCCGGCGGCACGATCAACAGCGTCCCAGACTGGCACCAGCCCTGCCTGATCGGGGCGCCTAACGGTCCCGACAACGGCGCCGCTCCGGCGGTCGGACAGGCGTGCTACAAGGCCTGGTGTGTCCCGTCCGCCGCCGCCGACATCATGGGGTACTGGCGCGACGTGAAGGGGTGTGCGGGCGTTGCCGACGCGGCCGTGTATGCCAGCGGTGCCACCATCGCCTGGGCCCCGCCGGCCCCCGTTGATTGGCAGGACGACTCGGCCGACGCCTCCAGCATCCCGCTGGTGCCGAACGTCATCCCCGGGGGGGCCAGAGGGGCCGGGCAGGACCTCGGCTGGTACCTCAACACCAACGACCAGGGCGATCAGTCCCTCCCGAGCGCCGGCGGAGGTTATACGTTCAGCGGCACGAAGATCGCCGACATCCAGCAGGGGCTGACCAACTACCTCAGCAACGCCGGATACGCCTCGGCGGTGGTGACCGAGTCGGCCTGCAACCACCTGACCGGGTGGGCCAAGATCAAGGCCGAGATCGACGCCGGCCGGCCGATCATGGGGCTGTTCTCGCATGGGGCCATCATCGAGACCGGCACGGCCGAGTACGACTGGAACCCGAACCCGGCCGACTACGACAGCCAGACCGGCGAGGAATGGGGCGACGGCAAGAACGGCCATGCCATGACCATTGTCGGCTACCTGGACCCCGGCGACGCCGGCAACCCCTGGGCCAACATGGACACCATCATCGTCCAGGACAACCGGCGCCACAATGTCGGCGGCGTCCCCGAGGCCGACAACAACCTGCTCCAGCAGAAGCTGAAGTTCTACGACACGAACCTCGCCCAGGGCGTGGCCCCGTGGACCGGGTACGTCGCCGTTGACGTTCCCGAGCCGGTCGCCCTGGCGATGCTGGCCGCCGGCGGGGCGGTGCTGCTGAGGCGCAGGCGTAGGCCCCGGTGAGCGGATGGCGGCAGGGCATTGCCGGCCGACTGGCGAGCCGGTAAGCTCCGGCGAGTGAAGGTCCCACCGGCCAAGGCCCGCGAGCTGGCCGCCGCCCGGCTGGGCGACGGCGATTGGACGGTCCGCCCGTTCGGGGCGGGCAAGTTCTCCGAGACGTTCGACGTGGCCGGCGCCGGCGGCGGGCGGTACGTCCTCCGCGTCGCCCCGCCGGACGAGATGGTCCAACTCTTCTACGAGCGGCGGATGATGCGCCAGGAGCCGGGCATCCACGCCCGACTCCTCGAGCAAACCTCCGTGCCCGTCCCGCCCATCGTCGCCTGCGACTTCTCCCGCAAGCTCCTCGACCGCGACTACCTCCTCATGCCACGCTTGCAGGGGCAGCCCCTCAGCCAGGCGTCCCTGACCGGCCCCTCCCGCCGGCGGGCCCTCACCGAGTGGGGCGGGTACATCGCCCAGGTCCACTCGATCACGGACCCGGAAAACCGGTTCGGGTACCTCGGCGAGCATCGCTGCATGGCCCCGCAGGGCACCTGGGCCGACGCCTTCCGCGTAATGTATCGAAAGGAGCTCGATGACATCGTGGCCTGCGGCGTGTATGACGCGGCCACGGCCGGCGCCGCGCAGAAGCTCCTGGAGGAGAATCTGGGCGCGTTCGGGCACTGCGGCACTTCCCGGCTGCTGCACGGGGACATCTGGGTGACCAACCTTCTGGTCGATTCGGACGGGCGGGTCACAGGGGTGCTGGACTTCGACCGGGCCTGCTGGGGCGACGTGGAGTGGGACCTGGCCATCGCCGATTACTGCGGGGTCACGGGAGGGCCCTTCTGGGCCGGCTACGGGCGGGAGGTGGACCGCTCCGATGGCGACGCGGGCGTGCGGCGGATGTTCTACCTGCTGTACGAGCACCAGAAGTACATCGTGATCTCGATGAGCCGGCGGCGCGGCCGGAACGAGCCCATGGCCCGCGACTATGCCCGCCAGTCGCTGGCGGTGATGGAGCGTTTCCGCCGGACGGGCGCGGCCGGCTTCTAGGCACCATCGCCGCGACGCCTTGGGCACTCCCCGTCGCGTTGCGATCAGGTGTTCGGTGCCACGGCTGCGTTGTCTGCAGCCGTGCCAACGCCCCTGCGGCGACCGGCCCAATGAATGCTGACGCGCGCCTACGGATGGGGCGGCTTCTGGACGTCGCCGTTGATGGCGGTGAGGACGCGGTTGACCGCTGCCAGGTAGGCCTTGGCCGAGGCCTCCACGATGTCGGTGCTGATCCCGCGGACGCGGAGCTTCCGTCCGTCGTGCTCCACCTCTATGGTCACCTCCCCCTGGGCGTCCTTCCCGCCGGTCAACGCCCGCAGGGCGTAGTCCAGAAGAGGCAGCCGGACACCCGTGATCCGCGAGATCGCCTCGTACACGGCGTCCACGGGCCCGTCCCCCGTGGCAGCGTCCGTGTGGGACTCGCCCTCCTTCTCCAGCGTCACCGTCGCCGTCGGGATGGCGTTGGACCCGGCGGTGGTCTGCAGGGCCTTCAGGCCCCACACCTCCGCCGTGGCCGCGATCTGGTGGTCGATCAAGGCCTCGATGTCGGCGTCGAAGACGGCCTTCTTCTTGTCCGCCAGGGCCTTGAACCTCTCGAAGACCCCGTCGAGCTGCTCGTCGGTCAGCGTGAAGCCCATCGCGTCCACCCGCTCCTTGAACGCGTGCCGGCCGGAGTGCTTCCCCAGCACCAGTCGGCTGGCAGGCACGCCGATGTCCTCGGGGCGCATGATCTCGTACGTCTTGCGGTGGGCGATCATCCCGTGCTGGTGGATGCCGGCCTCGTGGGCGAAGGCGTTCTCGCCGACGACCGCCTTGTTGCGCTGCACGTGAACGCCCGTGATCGCCGCCACCAGACGAGAGGCCGGGTAGATCTTCCGCGTGTCCACGTTCGTTTCCGCGCCGAAGACGTCCGACCGCGTCTTTAGCCCCATGACCACCTCCTCCATGGCGGCGTTGCCCGCGCGCTCGCCCAGGCCGTTGAGGGTGCACTCGACCTGCCCGGCCCCGGCGCGGACAGCGGCCAGGGAGTTGGCCACGGCCATTCCCAGGTCGTTGTGACAGTGCACGCTGAGGACGGCCCGGGCGACGTTCGGCACGTTCGCGAGCAGGTGGCGGATCAGGTTCCCGAACTCCTGCGGCACCGCGTAGCCCACCGTGTCGGGGATGTTCACCGTCGTGGCCCCCGCCTCGATCACCGCCGTCACCACCTCGGCGAGGAACTCCGGCTCCGTTCGCGACGCGTCCTCCGGCGAGAACTCCACGTCCTCGGTGTACGTCTTCGCCTGTCGGACGCCCTCGACGCTCATCCGGACGATCTCTTCCTTGGCCCGCTTGAGCTTGTGGGTGCGGTGGATCTCGCTGGTGGCGCAGAAGACGTGTATTCGCGCCCGGGCCGCCTTCGCCAGGGCCTCGGCGGCGCGGTCGATGTCCGTCGCCACGCACCGCGCCAGCCCGGCGATCACGGGGGCGCGGACCTCTTCGGCGATCGCGGCGACCGCCTCGAAGTCGCCCCCCGAGGCGATGGGGAAGCCCGCCTCGATGATGTCCACCCGAAGCGACTCCAGCATCCGCGCCATCTCCAGCTTCTCCGTCAGGTTCATGCTGCACCCGGGGGACTGCTCGCCGTCACGGAGGGTCGTGTCGAAGATCAGAATCCTTCTCGGCTCGGGCATCGGTTTCTCCTTTGCCTACGCTTGTTTCGTCCAATGCCGCCCGTTCAGGCTACAAAAAAAGGCCCCGGGATCCGTCTTCCGGATCACGGGGCCGCCTAGTCCGCCGCTATTCCCGCGATCCGTCAGCGCAGCAGCAACAGGCCCACCCGCAGGTGTCCCCGGCCCGTGTTCTTGCGCTGACGAATCATTGGTTTCCTCGGTTACTTAATATATCGGCCCGCGCCGCCGCCGGTCAAGTATTTCCACAGAATTAATCGCTCCCTCCCGAATGGCATTAAGATAAGACGCCGAAACGGTGCCGCAGGGAGCCCCAAGGGCTCCAAGTCGTCAGCCCAGGGCAACGCCCTGGGCAGCGATGGTCCCTGGTAGCAGGAGCCCTGTAGGGGCGCAACAACTGATTCCTGCGTGCCTTGTGTGCCGCCCTTGCAGGGCTTGGACGCACATGCCCGCTCAGGACTCGGCGTAACGGTCCCACAGCGCCTCGTTGCGGGGGAACGCGTAGACCAGCTTGGTGCACTCGCCCTGCCACTCCGGGCTGTGTTGGGGG
>CAZNSB010000314.1:0-6489 GCA_964575155.1 uncultured Planctomycetaceae bacterium
GGCCTCTACCGGGCGAACCCGCGGGGATGCCCCCGGTGCCAGCGCCAGGCGGTCTCGACGATCGTCTCGATGTCCGCGTGCTGCGGGTGCCAGGTCAACTCTTGGCGGGCGCGGTGGGCCCGGGCGACGAGGCGGGGGGGGTCGCCGGGTCGGCGGGGGGCGAGCTGGCAGGGGATGTCCCTCCCGGTGACCCGGCGGCAGGCGTCGATGACCTCCAGGACCGAGAAGCCCGCCCCGTTGCCGAGGTTCATGGCCGCCGAGGGCTCGCCGGCGGCCAGGTACTCCAGCGCCCGCACATGGGCCGACGCCAGGTCCAGCACGTGGATGTAATCGCGGATGCAGGTGCCGTCGGGGGTGTCGTAGTCGTCGCCGAAGACCCTCAGCGGCGCCGCGCCGGCCAGCCGCTCCTCGCCCGGCCCCCGCAGGGCCTCCCGGAGCACCACCGGGATCAGGTGCGTCTCGGGGTCGTGGTCCTCGCCGAGGGACCCGTCGGGCATGGCCCCGGCGGCGTTGAAGTACCGCAGCGCCACCCACCGCAGCCCGTAGGCCCGCTCGTAGTCGCCCAGGATCTGCTCGAACATCGCCTTCGTCCGCCCGTACGGGCTGATCGGCGCGATCGCACAGCCCTCGTCGATCGGCACCCGCTCCGGCACGCCGTAGACAGCCGCCGAGGAGGAGAAAACGATCGCCCCCACCCCGTGGTCGATCATCGCCCCCAGCAGGCACAGCCCGTCGGCGACGTTGTTCTGGTAGTACGCCCGCGGGTCCGCGACCGACTCGCCCACGCAGGCGCGGGCGCAGAAGTGCATCACCGCCGACACGTCGTGCGCGTCGAACACCTCGTCCATGGCGGCCCGGTCGCCGATGGAAACGACCTTCAGCTCCACCCCCTCGGCGACGGCCCCGCGGTGGCCCGTGGACAGGTCGTCCACCACCACCGGCGTGTGCCCCGCCTCGAGCAGCGCAACGACGACGTGGCTGGCGATGTACCCCGCCCCGCCGCAGACCAGGACGGTGCGGCCTCGGGATTCCGGATCGCTCATTTCGGCTGCTCCGCCGCCCCGGCCGGGGCGCTGGTCGTGGCGGGTCGGGTGCGGGGCGCGGCTCCGGGGGACCGGAAGAACTTCCGGATGGACTTCATGGCCGGCTTTCCGATGGGGACGTAGGAGATGTCCTCCAGGCCGACGGGCTGGCCCGGGTGGTTGCGCCATTCCCAGATCATGACCCCGGCGACGGCGGGCTCGGCCTGCCAGGTCCTGAAGAAGGCCTGGAAGCAGAGGTCCTGGGTGGTGGGGTCGGGCTTGGAGGAGCCGTAGTAGTTCCACGGCTCCTTGGCGCAGCCGACCTGGGACGGCCAGCCGACCTCGGTGAACATGATCGGCAGGGCGACCTTCTTCTGCCAGGCGAGGACCTTCTTCTTGATGGGCTTCCACGCGCCCACCAGCACGTTAAGGGAGGGCTTCTTGTCCCCGACCAGGTCGTAGTAGACGGTCATGCCGACGATGTCCAGGTCGTGCCAGAACTGGGGGACCCAATAGTGGTCCCAGTTGGCCGAGTAGCTCAGCCGCCCGCGGTACGCCCTGCGGACCTTCCCGATCAGCTTGCGCCAGCGCTGGGTCCGCTCCTCCAGGTCGATCAGCTCCGTCCCGACCATGAGCACCTCGGCGCCGGCGCGCTCGGCGAGGCCGGCGTAGAAAAGGATGTAGTTCTCGTAGTCCTCCCACCATTGCGCGGGCTTGGTGGGGTTGATCCTTCCCCGCCACTCCCCCGCCCCGGGGTTCTCCAGCAGCACCATGGGCATCATCACCACCCGCAGCCCCTTCTCGTGCGCCAGGGCGATCAGCTTCTCGATCCGCCCCGCCGGCGGAACCTTCCGGTACTCGATGAACAGCGAGTTGGCGGCGCAGTTCTCCTGGTAGGCCGCGACCGCCAGGCAGACCGTGTTGGCCCCGGTCCGGGCGATCTCCGTGACGTACTGCTCGAAGGGGATCTTCGGGTCGCTGGTGTGCAGTTGGAGGGTGATGCCCCGGAACTGCCCGGCCGGGGATGGCTTCAGCGGCGGGCCCAGGTCGGCCGGGGGCCGCGGCGGCTTCTTCCCGGCGTGGCGAAAGGCCTGGGGGACGGCCACCGCCCCCAGCAGCAGCAGCACCACGCCCAAAATCGCCCACCGCTGCCTTCGCAGGTCGTTTCGCCTGACGGGCTCCCGCTCGAACTCAGCCATGGTCGTGCCAACCGGTTCCGTGTCGTGTGGTCTTCGCTAGTCCTCGCCGCCGGGCTTGGCGGCCTTGAGCCTCTCGGCGAGGCTCCGCCCGTCCACGCCGGCCGGGACCGCCGCGCTGCGGCCCATAAGATGCAGCATTGTGGGCATCAAGTCCACCGTTCGGGCGGCCCGGATGGAGGTTTTGGCGGGCAGGTCGGGGCCGGCCCAGATCCACGGCACGAGGATCTCGCGGCGGAGCAGCCCGCCGTGCCCGCCGCGGTCGGACCCGGTGAAGTCCCATCCGTCGGCGGCGAAGAGGACGACGTCGCCGCTGCGGGGCGAGTCGTTCAGCTCAACGAGCTGCACGACGGCGTCGGGGTGCGGGGTGTTCAGCGACGCCCGCAGCCAGGCGCCCGCCTCGTGATACCCGCCGTCCATCAAGGCGCCCGCCTCGGGTATAGACGCATGACCCAGCGGGTCGGTTCCCTTCAAGACGCGATAGCGGTAGAGCTTCTTTCCGCCCCGGACGACCCGGTCGATCACGCCGACGCCGGTCTTGTCCTGGACGCGGACGCTGTCGGGGCCGCGGCGGACCATGAGCAGCTCCACGGCCTGCGCGGCCGCCAGGACGGCGGGGAGCTCGGGGCGCTGCGGGTGCGCGGGGGTGGGCGGTCGCGCGGGGAAGAGCCAGTAGCCGAACCCGTCGATCTGCTTCTCCGTGGGGCGCTGCCACCAGTGCTCGCCGGCGCGGAGGTGGATGGCGCATCGGCGGTTCCCGCCGGCGACGACGACGGCGCGGGCCTTGCGGAAATGCCCAAGCCGCTTCTCGAAGGGCTCGCCCCGCCCGTAGCGCTTGCTGCACGTGGGGGTCTTCAGCTCCTTGCGGAAGAACCGGGCCACGTCGAAGTGGTTCGGCGTGTCCACGAAGCCGTGGTCGCTGACCAGGGTGACGTAGGTCTTCTCCAGCAGGTCGGCCTTTTCCAGGGCCTGGCAGATGTGCCCGACCTGGCGGTCCACGTCGAGGATCATGTCGGTATAGGGGGGCTCCTTGACGCCGCGGGCGTGCCCGACGGTGTCGGGGGTGACGAAGTAGGCCAGGACGAACTTCGGCCAGCGCCCCGCGCGATTGGCCACGTCGGCGATCAGGGCGAACCGGGCCGTCGTCAGGCGGTTGACGAGCCACTGGAGGTCGAAGTACCAGGCGACCCCGGCCGACGCCCAGTTGTCGATGTTGCGGGTGGCCCCCCGGCGGACCGGGGTGAGGATGGTGGCGGTGAGCTCGTCGGGGAGCAGCTCGTAGATCGTCGGCGCGGTGAAGTCGGCGTCCACCTGCTGGTAGGTCTTGATGAAGCCGTAGTCCTGGAAGATGAGCCGGTGCCGGTCGAACCACTTGTTGCCGACGATGCCGTGGTGCCCGGGGAGCAGCCCGGTGTGGAAGGAGGTGTTGTTGGCGTAGGTGATGGTGGGGTAGGAGGCGACGGCCCCGCGGACGGTCACGCCGCGGTCGATGAGGTAGCGGGTGATCTGCGGCAGCCTGCCGGCCTTCTGGAGCCGGTCGAAGAAGTCGATGCCCACCCCGTCGACCCAGAGGACGACGGCGCAGGGGGCGGGCACGGCCGTCTCGGGGGCCAGCTCGATGTTCGGGGGCGCGTCGGGCACGCACGCCGGGAGGGCACCGGCCAGGACCACCAGCGCCGCCAGGAGCAGGTTCCGGGTTCTCAAGCTCGCACCGCCTTTCGCCGGGGCCAGCGCCCACGCCCACCCCCGGCCGTTGATCTTGCCGCTGTGGCCACTATAATAACCTCATCGTGTGATGGTTGCCCGATGCCATTGGCGGCGGCGGGCATTCGAGGCTGAGGCGAGTCACCGCCGGCTTGGAGAAGAGCAATGGCAACAAACCCTGACGGGCCAATCCCGCTGGAAGAGGAAGACCTCGGATCGGTGCCGCTGGCCGAGTCGGAGGGCGCCGCCGCGCCCGGAAAGTCCCCCAAGATCCAGGCCTTCGGCGGCGCCGCCGTGCGAGCCAGGGCCCAGAAAGAGTTCGAACGCCCCCTGAACCTCACCGGCGCCGGCGCCACCCGCTGCCGCGTCTTCAACTCCAAGGTCACCGTCGCCGCCATCGACCACATGGTCGACCAGATCAACGAGTGGCTGGACGGCGAACAGATCGAGGTCAAGTACGTCAACCAGGTGGTCGGCATCATGGAAGGCAAGACCGCCGAGCCGAACGTCATCGTCACCGTGTGGTACTGACCGCCGACGCGCCGCCCCGGCGAGCGTCACGCGGTGGAGTCGGCGTCCGGCTCCCCGGCGCCGGCGACCGGCAGCAGCACGGTGAAGATGGCCCCGTGCCCGGGGGCGCTGTCCAGCGTCAGCCGGCCCCCCAGAAGCACCGTCAACTCCCGGGAGATCGCCAGTCCCAGCCCGGCGCCGTCGTGCTCGCGGGTCATGGTCCCGCCCAGGCGCTGGAACTTCTCGAAGATGCGGTGCTGGTCGGCGGCGGAGATGCCCGGGCCGGTGTCGGCGACGGCGACGGCGACGGCGTCGCGCTGCATGGGCGATTCCCCCGCCGGGAACCACCGCGCCGAAAGGGTCACCTGCCCCTCCGGGGGCGTGAACTTGATCGCGTTGGACAGCAGGTTGTAGAGGATCTGCTGCATCTTGCCCGAGTCGGTCCGGACCAGCGGGACGTCCTCGCCCGTGTGCAGGGCCATCTGAAGGTGCTTCTTGTCGGCCAGCGGGCGGACGAGCTGGAACAGCGTCTCGCACAGGTCCGTGATGGAAACCTTCTCCATGCGGACCTCGGCCTTGCCGGCCTCGATCTTCGCCACCTCCAGCAGGTCGTTGATGATGCCCAGCAGCATGCGGGCAGACGTGAGGATGTGCCCGGCGTGCCGGCGGCGCCGCTCGTCGGCGGTGTCGGCCAGCAGTTCGGCGAAACCGATGATGCTGTTCAGCGGCGTGCGCAGCTCGTGCCCGATGTTGGCCAGGAACTCGTTCTTGATGCGATTGGCCTCGTACAGGGCGACGTTGGCCTCGGCCAGATCCCCCAGCCTCAGGTCCAGCGCCCGATTGGCCTGTCGAAGCTGGTCCTGTTGGGTGGAGATGGCCTCCAGCATCTCGTTGAACTGCCGCCCCAGCCGCTCGAACTCGTCGCCCGTGGCGACGTCCGCCCGGCGAGTGAGGTCGCCGTCGGCGACCTTGTCGGCCAGCTCGCCCAGCTTGCGGACCGGCGTGAGGATGATCTGCTTGGTGATCACGAACAGCAGGACGAACGCCAGAAGCGCCGCCAGCAGCCCCCCCAGCACGAACATCCCCCGCGTCCACCAGATCGGCGAGCCCCGCGCCGCCGGCAGCGTGATGTCCACCAGCCCCACCAACTGCCCCGGGCGGAAGCTCGTCTCCGCCATCCCCGGATGGCACCGCCGGCAACCCGCCCTCGCCCTCGCCGCCCGGAAACAGCGAATCACCCGCTGGGCCTTCTCGTCCTCCGCCGACAGCACGATCATCTCCCGAGACGGGTCGGCCTCCAACGCCGCCACCGCCTCCAACGCCGTCGAGTCCAGGGCCGGTGGCTTGGCCGTCGGCGCCAGGACCACGAAGCTCGGCCCCCTCCGCCCCGACCCGGCGGAGGTGAAGTACTTCGCCACGGGGCTCCCCGGCCCGGGCTTGTCCTGGTGGCGATCCTCCCATTCGGCCAGACCCAGTTGCGTGATCTGATCCGCCGACTGCCGGGACGCCTCGTCCACCAGCCGCTCCGCAAAATACCACGGCACCCCCACCGCCGCGCCGATGATCGCCAAGACCGCCGCCGCGAACAGCACCCGGAACTTCGTCGCCAGGGATATCCGAACGAACGTCTTGGCCATGACCCCATTCTATGCCAACCAGGCATCAGGCACTACAGAAGTCCGCCCGGAAGCCTGGTGCCACGGCTGCGCCGTGTGCAGCCGTGCCCATCCTTCAACGGACTGCCTGGTGCCACGGCTGCGCCGTGTGCAGCCGTGCCCATCCTTCAACGGACAGCACGCTTGCGGACAGCGCAAGCGTGGCACCCGAAATGACCTGCCTCGTGCCTGCCTCTGCCGGCCCAGGCATGCCACCGACCGGGCAAGTTCTCCTGGACTGCGCCGATCACGCCAAACGTCTCGCACGCGCGCCCGTCACAACGCAAGCTCCCCGTCTCGGGCCCGGCGTCTCTTTCGGACCGCCGACCACGTCCACCGCCCGGCGTCCACCGGCGCGAAGAAGGCCACCCCCAGCCCGCCGTCCGTCATCGCGTCCAGGCC
>CAZNSB010000315.1:0-6418 GCA_964575155.1 uncultured Planctomycetaceae bacterium
CCCAAGGACCCCAACCCCAAGGTGGTCCGGGACTACATGCAGGGGATGGCCCAGGAGGGGATGGTGGACTTCTCCGACGTCCCCTGGAAGGCCTGGATGCCGACCCTGACGTTCTGGTTCACGCTGCTTGGGCTGAGCTTCGTGGGGGGCATCTGCACCGTCGTCATCGTCCATCGACAATGGTCCAAGCGGGAGCAGTTGGCCTACCCCATCGTCACCTTCGCCAACGAGCTGATCGGGCCCGAGCAGCTCGACAGCGCCCACTCCGGTTCCATCTTTCGAAGGCGCGCCTTCTGGATGGGGCTCGCCCTGGCCCTGGGCGTCCTGCTGATCAACGGCTACAACAAGTGGAACAAGAGCTTCATCTCCATTCCCCTGGGGATCGACTGCAACCCGCTCCGCGAGCTGGGCCTGGTCAAGGCGCTCATGAAGGTCCCCGACGCCAACCGCCTGCTGAACGTCCGGTTCTACTTCGCCGCCGTGGGGCTGGCCTACTTCCTCACCGCCGAGGCCTCCTTCTCCATGGGCATCAGCGGGCTGCTCTTCGTCGCCATCGCCGCCCCCCTCGTCGCCCGCGGCGTCGACCTCAGCCGGGGGTTCCTCTCCGGGGGGCTGCCCTCCTTCATGTACTTCGGCGCCTACCTGGGCATGGGGGTGATGGTCCTCTACCTCGGGCGGCGTTTCTACTGGGCGGTCCTCAAACGCGCCCTCTTCCTCCCCGACCGCCGCGCCGAGGTCCTCCCCCGAGAGGCCAACGCCCTGCGAATCCTCGCCGTCACCAGCGCCGGGATGGTCTTGGTGCTGTGGGCGGCCGGGCTGCACCCGCTGCTCGGGGCCGCCTTCGTGGCCACCAGCGCCCTGCTGTTCCTGATCCTCTCCCGGATTCACGTCGCCACCGGGCTGTTCATCATCCAGCCCTTCTGGCATCCCGTCAGCGTCCTGCTGGGCGTCTTCGGGGCCTTCGCCCTGGGCCCGCAGGCTTTGGCCATCCTGGCCCTGCTGTGCACCATGGTGACCATCGACCCCCGCATCGCGGCGGTGCCGCTGGCCGCCAACGCCCTGAAACTCGGCGACGACCAGAAGGTCAAGGCCGGCCGGCTGGCAGGGTGGATGGCCGTGGCCATCGTCGTGGCCCTGATCGTCGCCGTCGTCGTCACCGTGTGGGTGCTGTACAGCTACGGCGTCGCCGGCACCGCCAGCGACGGCACCAACTGGGCGGTCACCGTCGCCAAGAAGCCCTTCCAGATGCTCAGCACCAACGTCGACAAGCTGGACGCGAGCTACCGGCTGGCGGAAGCCAAGCTCGGCACCCACCTCGCCCAGCCCCAGCCCGTGAAGCACTTCTTCACCGCCATGCTCATCGGCCTGGGGCTGGTGCTGGCGTGCAGCTACCTGCGGCTGCGGTTTCCGCGCTGGCCGCTGCACCCGGTGATGTTCCTGGTCTGGGGCACGCCGTGGATGATCGAGTACGCCCCCAGCTTCCTGCTGGCCTGGCTGCTGAAGGGGCTGATCATGAAGTACGGCGGGCAGAAGGTCTACTTCAAGGCCAGGGGGTTCTTCGTGGGCCTGGTCGCCGGGGAGCTCTCCGCCGCCCTCTTCTGGGCCGTCGTCGGCGTGGCGTATTACCTCAAGACCGGCAACCCGGGCGAGTCCTTCCTGACCCGCCCCTGATGACAAAGGAGATCGGCATGAAACGCACTGTCGCAATGATCCCGGTCGTTGCCCTCCTGTGCGCCCCCTGGCCGGGCGACGCGCGGAGCCAGGAAAAGCCCCCCGCCAAGCGAGGCCGGACGACCGCCGTCCTCGTCGAAAAAGGACCCGCCATCGACGGCGCCCTGAACGACCCCGTCTGGAAGAAATGCCCCCCCTTGACCCTGGGCCAGTGCACCTCGGAGAAGACCTGGCCGCTGGAGACCACCGCCCGTGTGCTGTTCGACGCGACCCGGCTGTACGTGGCCTTCCAGTGCGCCGAGACCGACACCGACGCCATCCGCGCCGGCACCGCCGAACGCGACGGCGACGTCTGGAAGGACGACTCCGTGGAGCTGTTCGTCACCGGCGACATCCGCACCGGGTACTACCACTTTGCCGTCAACCCCAAGGGGGTGTTCATGGACACGCGGACGGTCGGCGGGCGGAAGGACGACAAGTCCTTCAACAGCTCGGCCGACGTGAAGGCCTCCATCGACAAGGGCAAGGGCTGGACCGTCACCCTGGCGGTCCCGCTGAAGGAGGTCGGCGCGTGCGTGGGCAAGGGCCAGACGTGGGTGCTGAACCTGAACCGCACGCGCCCGGCCCGAGGGGGCAAGGCCATGCTGGAGTGGCCGTGGGCGGTGATGGCCTCCAGCGACTACCACTCCGTGGCGGACTTCGGCAACATCACCGGCGTGGACATCCCCAAGCGGGCCGACGGCGTCACCCGCCAGGCCGACACCCCGCCCAAGCTGCCCAGCTACGACAAGGGCCGGAACCAGGGCGGCGTGACCGTCTACCACCACCTGCCCACCCAGGACGTCCCCGACAAGGGTCAGGGCACCGCCTGGGCGCTGCCCCTGAAGATCCGCCTTTCCACGGGGCTGAAGGTGGCCTTCCTCGCCCGCGGGACCGGCGGGGTCGAGAGATGCCCCTTCAACATGTTCGACAAGCGCTCCAACGACAACACCACCTCCTACTCCTACCGCACGGTCACCGGGCAATGGAGCCCCGTCGTCTACTACATCGACCGCTTCCGCTACAACTCCAACCTCAACCGGGTCGCCGGCAACACCGACTACTCCAACATTCGCTTCCACGGCAACCGCACCGACCGCAAGGGCGCGCTGTATCTTCGGGACTTCACCATCTACCGGGGTGAGGACGCGGCAGCGCCGGCGGCCCCGACCGGCCTGATGGCCGCCGCCGACCCGCAGGGCGTCCTCCTGACGTGGAAGCCCGGCGAAGACAACGTCGGCATCGGCATGTACGTCGTCAGCCGGGCCGGCAAGAGCGGCAAGTTCGCAAAGGTCGCCCAAACGGGGCTGCCGGTATACACCGACACCCCCGCCGCCGCCGCGGCGTACCGCTACCGCGTCCTGGCCGTGGACTTCCAGGACAACCTCAGCGAATGGTCCGAGTCCGCCTCCGTCCAGGCCGACAAGGCCTTCGAGCCGCCCAAGCTCGCCGGCATCGACGCCGACCTGGCCTCCGACCGGCTGGCCTACGCCGAGCACATCCGCAAGGTCCATCAGGCGGGCAAAGGAAAGGTCCGCAAGGGATGGGTCCTCCAGTTCGGCGACTCGCTGACCGGGGCGACCAGCTACCGCACCGAATGCGAGTCGTTCCTCGGGCGCTATCGCGTCGAGGCCAGAGGCCGGGCCGGGTGGAGAACCGGGCAGGGGCGGAAGGTCATCGACTCAGACCTGGCCAACGCGAACCCGGAGTTCTGCCTGATCCTCTACGGGACGAACAACTCCAAGTCGGCCAAGGCCATCGAGCAGGCCATGGACGACATGCTGTACATCGCCAAGGCCTGCGAGAAGCGCGGGACGGTCCCGATCATCGGCACCATCCCGCCGCGGGGCTTCAGGGACCCGGCTTCCAAGCCGGAGGCAAACTACAACGCCGCCCTGATCAAGATGTGCCGGGCCAACAAGGTCCCGATCGCGTACCTCTTCGAGGAATTCCAGGCCCAGCCGGACCGCAGGAAACTTCTGGCCGGCGACGGCGTGCACTGGCAGGGCGACGGCTTCCCCACCACCGGGAAAGTCTGGCGCAAGGTCATGGACCAGGTCGGCTTCGTCCTGCTCGACCGGCCGTGAACGCGAATTCCACGAATTACAGACGGGGCGGCGACGGACCCGCTGCCCCTCCGGCGCGCGCCTCAGTCCAGCGCCCCGCGGAGCTGCTGGAGGAAGCCCTGGAGGACCTTGGTGGGGATGCCGTCCAGGGCGGGCTCGAGGGCCTTGCCGGTGAGGAAGGCCTCGACGGCCTCGGCGGCCGGTGCGGGGGCCTTGCGCAGTTCGGCCAGGTGCCTCTGGGCCCGCTCCAGCCTGCTGGCGGCCAGATCGAGGCAGTAGTTGACCACGAGGTGGTGGAGGTCCTCGCCGGCGACGTCCTCGCGGTGGGCCAGCGGGACGGCCGGCGCGTCGTCGCCGCCGGCCTCGCTCAGAAGCGCCTGCTCCTGTTCGCGGAGCGTCTGTTCCTCTTGGCGGGCGCGCTGCTGTTCGGCCTCGTCCTCCGGGGCCAGGTCGTACAGCTCCTCGTCGCTGACGGGTGCGGGGATGTAGTTGGCCTGCTTGCAGTAGGGGCAGCGCCCGCGCTTCCCCCCGGCCGAGTCCGGCGCCTCGACCTTCTTGCCGCAGTGCTCGCAGCGGAACCGGATGGTCATGCTAGGCTCCGATGACCTTGACGAGGACGCGCTTGGGGCGGCGCCCGTCGAACTCGCCGTAGAAGATCTGCTCCCAGGGCCCGAAGTCGAGCTTCCCGTCGGTGACGGCGACCACGACCTCCCGCCCCATGATCTGGCGCTTGTGGTGGGCGTCGGCGTTTTCCTCTCCGGTGCGATTGTGCCGATACCGCTCCGGCGAGGGGTCGAAGGGGGCCAGCTCCTCCAGCCAGCGCTTGTAATCGGCGTGCAGGCCGGGCTCGTCGTCGTTGATGAACACGCTGGCGGTGATGTGCATCGCGTTGACCAGCACCAGGCCCTCGCGGACGCCGCTGTCGCGGACGATCTGCCGGACCTGGGGGGTGATGTTCACGAAGTCCATCCGGGCGGGAACGTTGAAGGTCAGATGCTTGGTGTACGATTTCATGTGCGTCCTCATCCGCCGGCGGCGCCGCCGGCGATCAAAGGTAAGGCATGTCGTCCTCGATGTCCCGGCGGCGGCGCCCGGACCGCGTAAGCAGCAAGCCGACCACCAGCACCGCCAGCCCCGCCAGGATGATGATCGGCCCCAGGTAGGACAGCGCGACCACCAGCCTGACCAGCAGCAGCAGCACCCCCAGCGCCAGGGTGATCCCGCCGACGAGGACCAGCCACTGGCCAAAGCTCATCCGCCGGAGGAACATTCGCACGAACGGGTTCATCGGGCTTCCTCTGAAAGGTCCGGCCCCCTATGATAGCGAAGGCGCCCGGCTGTTCAAGCAGCCAGCCCAGCGGCCCGGATGCAGCAGAATGCGCGACCTCTCTGAGACAATCAGCCGGCGGCTGCTGCCGCGCGTCCGCCAACCCGCCCAGTACGTCGGCCTGGAGACCAACGCCCGCAACAAGGACGTCCACGCCGCCGAGGTCACCGTCGTGCTGGCCTACCCCGACGCGTACTCGGTGGGCATCTCCCACCTCGGCAGCCAGGTGCTCTACACGCTGGCCAACGACCTCCCCTACGCCGCCTGCGACCGGACGTACTGCCCCCTCCCGGACGCCGAGGCCGTCATGCGCGAGGAGAGCATCCCGCTGTTCGGGTGGGAAAGCCGCCAGGCCGTCGCCGACTTCGACGTGCTCGGCTTCTCCCTGAGCCACGAGGGCTGCGCCACCAACGTGCTGACCATGCTGGACCTGGCGGGCGTGCCGCTTCACTCGGCCGACCGGGGCCGCGAGCACCCGCTGGTGATCGCCGGCGACAGCGGCGCCGACGCCCCTGAGCCCATGGCCCCGTTCATCGACCTGTTCTGCGTCGGCGACGGCGAGCCCGTCCTCTGCGCCCTCATCCAGCTCATCCGCCAGGGAAAGCGCAGCGCCGCCGGCCGGGAGGAGACGCTCCTCCAGGCCGCCCGCACCATCCCCGGCGTGTACGCCCCGCGCTTCTACGAGCCCCGGTACAACCCCGACGGCGCCCTGGCGGCGCTGGAAAAGACCCGCGACGGCCTGCCGGAGCGGATCGCCCGCGTCCACATCGAGCGGCTTTCGGACTCGCCGCCATTGACCGCCCCGCTGGTGCCGCTGGCCGAGGCCGTCCACGACCGCGTCAGCATCGAGATCATGCGCGGCTGCCCGCACGGCTGCCGCTTCTGCCAGCCCGGCGGAACGCGAAAGCCCGTGCGGTGGCGAGAAATCCAGGCAATCCTCGACATCGCCCGCAAGGCGGTGGCGGCCACCGGCTACGACGAGGTCTCCCTCCTGAGCCTTTCGGCCAGCGACTACCCGCACTTCGGCGAGTTGGTGGAGCGGCTGACGGGCGAGCTGACGCCGCGGAACATCTCCGTTTCCCTGCCCAGCCTCCGCGTGGACAGCCAACTGGCCGTCATCCCCAAGCTCACCAGCCAGGTCCGCAAGGGCGGGCTGACGATCGCGGCCGAGGCCGGCAGCGAACGCCTCCGCCGAACCATCCGAAAGGACATCACCGACGATAGGCTCCTGGCCGGCGTGTCGGCCGCCTGGCGGGCCGGCTTTCGCAGCGTGAAGGTCTACTTCCTGGCCGGCCTGCCCGGCGAGACGCAAGCC
>CAZNSB010000316.1:0-6400 GCA_964575155.1 uncultured Planctomycetaceae bacterium
GGGCTGGGAGGCTCGGCGTGGTACTCCCGCACCCTCGCCGACTGGACCGACCGCTTCCACGCCGTCCTGACCACCCAGTGCAAGCTGAAGAGCGAGAACATCGCCGCCCTGGCCGAGAAGGCCGACGCCAAGGCGACCCCCCCCCGGAAGCAGTCCACGGTCAAGAACGTCAAGGCCGTCATGGCCGAGATGGCCAAGAAGGTCACTCCGCAGGACCAGTTCATCCTCTTCCTGGGCGGGCACGGGCAGATCCAGGAGCTGGAGGGCAAGCTGTGCGTCCCCGGGCCGGACCTCAAGGGCACCGAGCTGGAAGAGATGCTCACCGCCCTGGGGACCGAGAAGATCGTCATCATCAACGGCGCCAGCGGCGGGGCCGAGTTCCTCAAGGAATACCTCAAGGAGGGGCGGGTGATCCTCACCGCCTGCGGGTACGAAACCGAGGGCAACCAGGCGTATTTCCTTGAGTTGTTCCTCCGCGGCTACGAGACGGGCGCGGCCGACAGCTACGCCACCAAGAACAGGAAGTACGGCAACAAGGACAAGACCATCGACCTGCTGGAGGCCTACTGCTACGCCGCCGCCGAGACCGCCAATTTCTATCACCGGCAGTACCTGCTGGAAGGCTACCGGCCGACGGACAAGCGGGGAAGGCCCTTGAAGATCGCTGCGGCCGGCGAGGACAAGAGCATCTACTGGTTGGTGCGGGGCAAGGAGACGCGCAAGGTCTGGCGTAAGGTCTTCGCCGGCTCCGACCACAAGATGGGCAGGCCCGTCGCCAGAAAGGTGCGAGACAAGGAAACCGGCAAGACCATCGAATTGGACCCGCTGCCCAAGGACCTCGACGCCGAGGCGGACTTCGAGCCCAAGTGGGGGCGCTTCGACAAGCACTGGCACAACCGCCGCATGCTCGCCGAGACCGCCCGCCTCGACGACACCGAGAAGTCCAAGGAGGCCTTCTTCCTGTGGACCCCGTACAAGTTCCAGAAGAAGCCCACGCGGGTCTTCGAGGGCGACTCGACCTGGCTGGCACGCCGGACCGTGCTGGGCAGGTGCGAGCGGCTCGAGACGGCCTCCAAATGACCCCGCGAAGACTACTCCCCTGGGCGCTGCTGGTGTTGTGGGCTTGCGCCGCCGGGCAGGCCCCCGCCGACGAGGGAGACTACCCCGACCTGACCTGGAAGCTCCGCCGAGACCTCCGCGACGTCCAGGCCGTCTTCCCACACCCCACCGACCCGCTCCTGGCCTGGCTGGTGACCCCCGCCGGGCTGCTGAAGACCGACGACGACGGAAAGACCTTCCAGGCCATTCCCTCCGCCAGCTTCCAGAAGGTCGGACACGTCTCCTTCCTCAGCTACTGCCCCGCCGACGAGAACACCCTGGTCTTCGGCACGCGGTCCGACGGGCTATTCCTCAGCACCGACGGCGGGCAGACCTGGCGGGGGATGAGCACCGTCCAGGAGCCCCTGGCCGACCTGCACATCGAGTGCGTCCGCTTCTGTCCGGCCGATCCTTCCTTTCGGACGGTGATCGCATCCCACGGCCCGGCCGCGGCGGGGCTGTCGATCACCCGCAACCTCGGCAGGAACTGGGAGTTCATCGCCCGGGGGCAGTACATCAAGCAGTTCGTCAAGAACGGCGAGACCATCGTCGCCGCCGCCTCCGAGTTCGGCACCGAAGGCCGCGTCTGGGGCATCCACCGCAGCGGCACCGACGGGCAGCGCTGGGAGGTGTGCAACCGGGGCATCCGCCCCACCGAGGGCGTCTCCACCCGCGGCCGGTGGCGGTTCCTCTTCGCCACGCTCGACGGCAGCATTCTGGAATCCAACAACGACGGGCGGACATGGTTTCCGGCGCTGGAGCTGGAGCGTTCCGGCTGGGTGAGCCTGTTCTTCACCCACGGTCGGACGGGGAACCTCCGGCTGCTTGGTGCGTACGACCCGCGCCGGCAGGGGCTGGTGATGTCCACGCAGCGGATGGCACAGGGCCTGCGGCACAAGGAGAACCGCGGCCTCTACGTGGGGCCCTTCGTCAAGTCCGGCGCATCCTGCCGGGCGAACGCCAACGGGACCACCTATTACGTCTGCATGAACAACGCCCTTTGGGTCGGCCGGCGCCTGCGCCCGAAAGCCGGACCCCTCATCGCCTATGCCCGGTGCAGGCCCTCCGCCGTGTGGATCGGCCAGGCCGGGCTCAGCCTGGCCCAGACCAGCATGCACAGGCACATCCAGCAGGTGGCCGCCAACGGCGTCCGCCGGGCGCGCGTCCGGGCCATCAGCAACGCCTACGGCAAGATGAAGGGCTACCTGGCCTCCATGGGTTTCAGCGTGGAGGCCAAGATCGAGCACCCCCGCGGGCAGGCGGCCGTGGCGTCGGTGACGGTGGACGCCTCGAGTTTCGGCAGCGGGCGGACGGTCCAACTGCACGACGACGGAAAGCACGAGGACGGCGCCGCCGGCGACGGGCTGTACGCCGCCAGCGTCAGCTTCACCAGCAGCATCTTCCAGAACGCCCACAAGCGGCGCTGGCCCCTGCCCGGGAAGACCGCCCTGACGGTCACCGCCACCGACAAGGCCAAGAAGACCGATTCCTGGTCCGCCGTCGTGTCCATCCACTCCAAGCCCGCAAAGATCGTCCTCTGGGGCTGGGGCGGGGGCAGCTACCGCCGCTACCACCGCGAGGGGCCCGCCATCTCCGCCGGGCGCGCCCGCAATCAGGGCATCGAGCCCGGCTCCGCCGCATTGTCCTTCGGCGCCGACGGCCCCGGATACTGGCGCGGCGCGTGGTTCTGGGCCGACGGCGGCATCAACATCGGCGGCAGGGACAACGTCCTCTTCCAGATCAAGGGCGACGTCCACCAGGAGCTGTTCGTGCAGCTCGTGGACCATCACAAGATCGGCCTGGACGTCTTCGACGAGCCCCACTACGGCCATCGCGTCCCGCTGATCGCCGGCGGGTACCTCAAGCAGATCACGCCGCGCTACCAGCAGGTCCGCATCCCCATCGCCAAGCTGCTGCCCAAGGGCACCTACTTCCTGCGGATGCACTGCGCGGGCCTTGCCCTTTCCGCCCCCACCGGCGGCAAGCCCGGACGGTACTACCTCGATCAGGTGTGGATCGAGCCCTGACCACCCCCCCTGCCCCTTCGCCCACCGGGGATCCTGTGCTAAGCTGATGATCCGATGCCGCCGAAAGCCCTGCCTCAACAGCCGACCGCCCTGACCCGGCGCGACCTCCTCCGGGCCCTCCTGGCGCTGGCGGCGACGTGCGCGGCCGGGGTCCTCATCGACCGGCTCCTGCTGCCCGACGCCATCTCCGGGGAGAAGGGCGCCCTGCTCTGCCGCTGCCGCGTCGTCGCCCCCCCGCCGGGCTCGCCGGCGGCCGCCGACGCCGTCTTTGTCCGCCCCCGCGCCGGCCCGAAGAAAGGGCGGGTCGTGTCGGCGGTGTACGCGGCAGCGGCTGCAAGCCGGCCCGCGGAGCTGCTCGGGGCAGGGGTGTTCGTGGAGTTCCCCGCCGGCGGCGGGCGGCCGGTGGTCCGGTCGCCGGCCCGCGACCGGCTGCTGCTGGCCCTGGCCGGCGTCCTGTTCGCGCTGATCGTCCTGATCGCCGGGCGGGCCCTTTGGCGGCTGGTGCCGGCCCTGCTGGTGGGCGGGGGCGTCCTGCTGGGAGTCCTCGTGCCCTGCCTCCTCCGCGGCGTCAGCCCCCTCGCCGCCGGGCTGTTGACCGGGGCGGTCTTCCTCCTGGCCGGGGCGGCGCTGATCGGAAAGGCCTCCAGGCGCTCCCTCGGCATCCTCGCCGGCGGGCTGGGCGGGCTGGCGGCCGCCGCGGTGCTGGCCGTCCTGGCCCTTCGCGTCGGGAGGATGACCGGCGTGTACTCGGCCCTGACGAAGGACCTCTGGTACGATCCCGCGGTGACGCTGGACTTCCGGCAGTTGCTGGCGGCCGGCATGATCGTCGGCGCCTGCGGGATCATCCTGGATCTGGCCGCCGCCGTGACCTCGGCCGTCCACGAGGTCGCCCGCGCCAACCCCACCCTGACCCGCCGCCAACTCGCCGCCGCCGGCCTGGCCGTCGGGCGCGACGTCATGGGGACCGAGCTGAACACCCTCATCTTCGCTTACGCCGGGGCCCATTTCGGCGTCCTGCTGCTGCCGACGCTCGGGGCGGCCCTCCGCGGATACGAGATCCCGCCGCTGCGGATCTTCAGCATGCAGGACGTCGCCGCCGAAATCTTCCAGATGCTGGTGGGAACGGTCGCCCTGATCCTGACCATACCGATCACCGCGGCGGCCGCCGCCGTGCTGCTGGGCGGCGGGCCCCGGCCGGTTTCGGCGCCCCGCCCGACCCGGCGGCGGTTCCGACCGTCCCGCCGGTGGCTGCTCTGCGCCGCCGGCGTCGTGCTGGCCTGGGGCGCCGCCACACTGTGGCAGCGGTCGCTGCACCACCGCTACGGCCCCAGGCCCGCCGACGCGCCCAACACCGCGCGGTACCTCGTCCAGGGGCGGGTCCGAGACGCCCACCCGCCTGCGGCCCGACTGGCGATGACGCAGCAACGTGAGCAAATACAAGAAGTTACGTGCGTGCTTACCTCCGGACCCCGCCGCGGCCAGACCGTCCCCGACGTGCCCAACGCCGTCTCAGGATTTCCCGGCCACGACAAGATCCTCGCCCCCGGCGACAGCGTCCTCCTCCAGACCTGGGTCCGCGACGGACAGATCACCTATGCCACGATCATCGATTACTCCCGCGGGGCCTGGCTGATCCATTTCGCCTTCGTCCTCGTCGCCGTGGTCCTGGTGGTGGGGAAGGCCCGCGGGCTGCGGGCCCTGGTGGCCCTGCTGGTCTCCGCGGCCGTGCTCTACCCCGCCATGATCGCCGTCGCCGCCGCCGGTGCCGGCGGCCCGCCGGCGGCTCCGGGCGAACCGCCCGCCCAGCCCGCAAGCGTCGCCCTGCCGATCTTCCTCGCCGCCGCCCTGGGCCTGTGCCTGATGGTCTTTCTGATCCTGGCCGGGCCCACCCGCAAGGCCCTCGCCGGGGCGGCGGGGAGCTTCGGGGGGCTGCTTGCCGGCGGCGGCTGCGCCCTCGCCGCCGCCGGCGCGCTCCACCTGTCCGGGCGGCAGTCCGACGCCATGGCCGCTATCCGCATGTTCACCAGGGCGGCCAACCTCGACTACAAGGGGCTGCTCCAGGCGGGGATGGTCTTGGGGATCGTCGGAGCGGGGATGGACGTGGCCATCGCCATCGTCTCCGCCGTCGGCCAGGTCCGGCTGGCCAAGCCCGCCGCCACGGCCGCCGAACTCTTCCGAAGCGGGCTCGCCGTCGGGCGGGGGATCATGATCCCCATGGTCCTCGTGCTGGCCTTCGCCTACATCGGACTGAGCCTGCCCATCCTCATCCTCCCGCGCGTGCTTCCCGGCCAGCACCTGTCGCTGTTGATCAGCAACGAGCGCATCTCGGTGGAGGTCCTGCGGATCCTGGTCGGGGGCATCGGGGTGGTGTGCACGGTGCCGATCACGGCCGCCGTCGCCGCGGCCGTCCACAAGGCCCGCCGAGTCCCGAACTGAGACGACGCCCGCGCCGGCGCCGGCCCCGGCCGCCGAGAGATTAATCGAGATTTCTCCGACCTCCCCGAGCCCGGGGGCGGATGTAATAGGGAGAGCCACGATGCGAACCCTCCACCTGGCAACGGCCATCGTCCTGGCGGCCGGGGCCGCGGCGGCCGACACGCCCCCCCGGCTGGACACCCGCGCCGTCCGCCTCAAGCTGGCCGACGGCAAGCTGGCCGGAAGCTTCCGCTACCGCCTCGTCGTCGGGACCTTCTACGAGTGGAACACCGACCCGACCGCCGTGCCAGGCCTGATGAGCGAGGTCAGCGCCCGCACCGGCGTCCGCGCCGCCGTCGCCTTCTCCCCCATCGGCCTCGACGAACCGAGAATCCGCCGCAACCCCCTCGTCATCATGACCGGGAACCGGTTCTTCAGCCTCACCGACGCGGAAAAGGCCAACCTCCGCGAGTACCTCCGCGCCGGCGGGTTCATCTACGCCGACGACTGCGGCGGCGCCGACCGGTCCTTCCGCATCATGATAAAGGACCTCCTGCCCCAGGCAAAGCTGGTCGAGCTCGACAAGTCCCACCCCATCTTCCGGTCGTTCTACCAGCTCAAGGGCACGCCGAAGATCCTCGACCTCTACCACGGCCGGGCCATCGGGTACGGGGCGATGCTCGGCGGTCGGCTGGCGGTGTTCTACACCTACGACACCGACGTTCCCTGTGGATGGGAAAAGAACCCGGACGGCTCCTACGTGCACCTGCTCACCCAGGCCAAGCACGAAGCGTCCTTCCGTCTCGGCGTGAATATCGTAATGTACGTCCTCAAAGAGCTTTACAAGAAGCAGCTCGCCC
>CAZNSB010000317.1:0-3434 GCA_964575155.1 uncultured Planctomycetaceae bacterium
CTCCCTGGCGCACTGCGACATCTTTTCCTGCCAGGAAAAGATGTCGCACACCCCCGCCGCGAGTCAACGGAAGAAAGCTCGATATTCGCGCCGAAGACCGTATGCTTAGAGGCACGGGGCCAATTACTGATGGGACCCCCTTGGGAGATGTGAACATGAGGACGGCAAAACCTGTTTGGCTTTGGGCGGGGGCGCTGCTGTGCGCGGGGTGCGCGGCGGAGACGGCGCAGAGAACGGAAACCGGCCTCGCGAAGCTGGACTTCCGCGTCGTCGTGAAAAACGCACAGGACAAGGTCTTCCCGGCCGTGGTCTTCATCAAGTGCCTCCAGGAAACCCACGAGATGGGCAAGAAGATCTCCCGAGAGATGGTGGGCAGCGGCGTGATCATATCCCCGGCCGGGGAGATGCTGACGAACCGGCACGTGGTGGACAAGGCCGTCGAGATCCGCTGCCTGCTCTACGACGGGCGGTCGATGGACGCCAAGTTGGTCGGCAGCGACAAGGACACCGACCTGGCGCTGCTGAAGCTGAAGACCCCGCCCGGCGCCGCCCCGCTGCCGTTCGCCAAGCTGGGCGACTCGAACCGGCTGAACGAAGGCGACTTCGTCATGGCCATGGGCGCGCCGTGGGGGCTGAACCGGTCGGTCTCCATCGGCATCATCTCCTGCGCCCGCCGCTTCCTTCCCCAGCGCAGCGAGTACAGCCTGTGGCTTCAGACCGACGCGGCGATCAGCCCGGGCAACTCCGGGGGCCCGCTGGTGAACACCGACGGGGAGGTGATCGGGATCAACGCCCTGGCGGTGATGGCCGGCGGCGACATGGGCTTCGCCATTCCCAGCGAGACCATCCGCCACATCCTGCCGCAACTGCGAGAGTATGAAAAGGTCAACTGGTCCTGGACCGGCCTCCAGCTCCAGCCGCTGAAGGACTTCAACCGCAACATCTACTTCGAGGGCGAAGAGGGCGTCATCGTCGCCGAGACCGACCCGGAAAGCCCCGCCCGGCGGGTGGGGCTGGAGCCCCGAGACCGCATCGTCTCCGTCAACGGCGAGAAGCTCACCGCCGTGTGGGAGGAGGACCTGCCCCGGGTCCGCCGCCAGCTCGGCATGCTGGCCAAGAACGCCCCCGCCCGCCTCGCCCTGCTGCGGAAGGGCAAGCCCATGACCATCAAGCTGACACCCCGCGAAAAGGGAAAGGTGGAGGGCGAAGAGCTCGACTGCCCCCGCTGGGACTTCACCGTCAAGGCCATCAACCAGTTCGACAACCCCAACCTGTATTTCCACCGGAAGAAGGGCGTCTTCGTGTACGGGGTCAAGTACCCCGGCAACGCCAGCAACGCCGGGCTGGGGGAAAAGGACATCCTCCTCAAGATCGACGGGCGGGAGGTCAAGACGCTGGCGGACGTCAAGAAGATCCGCGCCGAGCTGCTCAAGAACGTCCAGACCAAGCACCGGGTGGTCGTCGCCGTGCTGCGGAACGGGCTGATGCGGCAGGTCGTGCTGGATTTCCTCCGAGATTACGAAAAGGAATAAGCCTCATTCGAGGAGCCGAAGATGAGAAGACAAATGATCTGGCTGGCAGTGGTGGCGCTGGCGGCGGCGCCGGGGATGGCGGGCGAGGACGCCGAGGAGTCGCTCTCGGCCGACGAGATGATCGCCATCGCCAAGGCCGTCCAGCCCGCCCTGGTCCGGGCCGAGTTCACCCTGAAGTTCGACAAGGGGCAGGCCCCGGAGCATTACGGGCGCGGATTCGGCGGAGAGGGCGTCATCCGCGAGGAAAGGCCGATGGAGATCAGCGGGTTCCTGCTGGCCAAGAAGAAGGTGGTCATCCGGGACCCGATGATCCACCCCCGATTCGTCAAGGAGATCGCGGTGGCCTTCGGCGAGGAGTTGGTCAAGGCCAGCATTTCCGCCCACGGGCGGGACGAGACTGCCGCCTTCCTGGACCTGGCCAAGCCCTTCAAGAACGCCAAGCCCCTGGCCTTCGACCCCAAGGCCGAGAAGCCTTACATGACCGTCGCCTACTATCGACACAACGGCCTCTGGACCGTTCACGTCGGCCCGCTCCCCACCCGCGCCGCCCTGAACGAAAGGAAGAGACAATACCTGTTCGCCCCCGGCGACCGGGTGATCGTGGACAAGAAGGGCACCCCGGTCGGGATCACCATGAACGGATACCTCACGGTGGACGGCTCGTGGAAGGGCTCGCCGCTGAAGTGGCCGATCGTCTCGGCCGCCGAGCGCTCCAAGCTCCTGGCCGGGGCGAAGCGCAGGTCCGACCGGGGCGTGCTCCGGGTCAAGCTCAACTTCCGCAGCCCCAAGAAGGGCGCCGGCGACCGGCACATGTCCTTCCGGGGCTCGGAGGAGGAGGGCTCCACCGAGCGGAACGTCACCGGCATCCTGACCAGGGACACCGAGCTGCTGGTGCTGGCGGAGTTGCCGCCGAAGGTAACGGCCCGGCTGGAGCGGATCACGGCGCACCCGCCGAAGGGCAAGCCGGTTCCGGCGAAGTTCTCCCACACGCTGAAGGACTACGGCTGTTTCCTGGCCAAGCTCCAGAGGCCGCTGCCCGGGCCGGTGAAGCTCTCCCCCGCAGACCTGCTGGACCTGGAGGACCGGCTGCTGGCGACGGCGGACGTCAGGCTGCACGGGGAGAAGCGGGAGACCTACTTCACCCACACCCGCATCGGCGGCTACGAGATCGGGTGGAAGCGCCACGTGTATCCGCGCGTCCGCGGGAGGCGCGACGGCATCTTCCTGTTCGACGCCGACGGGATGCTGCTGGCCCTGCCCGTGAGCCGGCGGGAGAAGGTCAGCGTCCGCGACCGCTGGGGCGGCCGGGGCGAGACCCTCACCGCCGCTCGATACCTCAAGCAGGTCCTGGCCGACGTGGCCAAGAACGTCGATCCCAGCAACGTCCCGCTGACCGAGGAGGAGGAGAACCGGCTGGCGTGGATGGGCGTGGAGCTCCAGGGCCTCAACCGCGAGCTGGCCCGGGTAAACAAGGTCTCCCACCTCACCAACGACGGCGAGTTCGGCGGCATGGTCTCCTACGTCTACCCCAACTCCCCCGCCGGCAAGGCCGGCATCCAGCCCGGGCACATCCTCATCCGCCTTCACGTCGAGGGCCACCCCAAGCCCCTGCAAGTCAACATCGGCGCCCACGGCTTTGCCGGTCGGGCCTTCCCCTGGGACCGGCTCAGCGAGGTCCCCGAACAGTATTTCGACCGAATCCCCCAGCCCTGGCCGCCGGCCGAGAACAGCTTCACCCGCTCCCTCACCGACCTCGGGTTCGGAAAGAAGTACACCGCCGAGTTCTTCCACGACGGCAAGATCGTCAAGAAGGACTTCCAGGTCGAGCAGAGCCCGCCCCACTACGGCTCCGCCCCGCGCCACAAGTCCAAGCCCCTCGGCATGACCGCCCGAGACCTCAGC
>CAZNSB010000317.1:3444-6384 GCA_964575155.1 uncultured Planctomycetaceae bacterium
CCAAGGTCGAGCCCGGCTCCAAGGCCTCCGTCGCCGGCGTCCGCCCGTATGAGATCATCACGCACGTCAACGACAAGCCCGTGATGAACGTCAAGGACTTCCAGAAACGCATCGACAAGCAGACCGAGCTCAGGCTGGCGGTGAAGCGGATGACCCGCGGGCGGATCGTGAAGATCAAGATGACCCCGGCCACAAAGCCGGCCAAGCCGCCGGCAAAGACCCCCTGATCGGCGCCGGGCTGCTTACAGGTCGGGCTCTTCGAGCGGCTCCGGGCAGTGCTCCCGCCGGCCGCAGTCGCCGCAATGTTCGCCCGTCCAGATCGCATCCAGCATGTCGGCGACGGGGTCGATCAGGTCGACCTCGTCGGTCCAGATGCCGGCCTCGAAGTTCCGCCGGCGCCGGCTCTTGGCCCCCAGCCCCGCCCCGGTGAGGTTGGCCGAACCGAGGTACATCCCCCGCCCGTCGGCAATGACGGCCTTGACGTGCGTGCGGGGGCAGCGGCGCATGACCAGGCCGGCGGGGAAGTGCTCCTTCAGCTCGGCCAGGAACACCGAGCTGGGCACCCCGCTGTGAAGCAGGCGGACCTCCACGCCGCGGGCGGAGAGCTCCTCGAAGACCCTCAGGATGCTCCTGGCGCGGCGGGGGCCCGCGGAGGGCACGTGCAGGTCCTTCACGTCGGCGGTGGCGATGAACAGCCGGTGGCGGCACTGGGCAAAGCCCTGCTCGATCACGCCGGCCAGGTGCTCGTCGTTGAGGACCAGGCGGATCACGAAAGCCTTATCGGCAAGCCGCCGCGGATCGGTTGACCATTCGCCGGGTGCCACGGCTGTCCCGACGTACGTCGGGATGGCACCCGAAAGTTGAATGTTGAAGCTACGCCCGGTACGAATCAGGTCGGGGGTCCTTGGTTCGCCTTGGTCTTCTCCGCCAGCCGGAAGACCTCGTACTGGTTGGCGCGCATGATGCGTTCGATGACGCCCGGGGCGTCGCCCTCGGGCAGCCAGCCCTCGGCGACCAGCTCGGTGATCGCCTGTGCGATTCCCTTCCGTGCAATCCACGCGTTGCCGACGACGGGCTCGACGGGCCCGACGTCCGCGCCGAAGGTGAACAGCTTGGACACGGGCGCAGCGACGAGCATCTCTTTGAGGAAGCGGACGGAGGCGGCCGGGGTCGTGCTCCAGATTCCGCACATGTCGATGTAGGCGTTGGAGAAGTGCTTGCCCAGGGCGATCGCCTCGTCCGGGTAGGGATAGCAGATGTGCATGACCACGAACTTGGTCCGGGGGTATTTCCTGAAGAGCACGCACAGGTCCTTGGGGCTTGCCGCCACCCGCTCCAGCAGCATGGAGTTATGCCCGGCGACCAGCCCGGTGTGGAACTTGACGGGCAGGTCGAAGTCGGTCGCGCGGCGGACGCAGTAGTGGAACAGGTGGTCCTCCAGGGTCCTGGCCTCGGCCGCGGTGAGGTCCTCGCCGCGGATTCGGCGCCGGAAGATCGGCTCGGCGGCCCCGGCCGGCACGTCCTCGAAGTCCAGGCGGCGCCGGTAGGCGCTGGTGCACTTCACGCCGACCGCCCGCCGGCCGTGGGTCTCGAAAAACCAGTCGATGACCTTGTGCCACTGCTCGAGGCTGTCGGCGGGAAGGTTGCTGTCGCGTGAGAGCCTCTCCACCTCCAGACCCTCGAACATCGCCGACATGTTGATGTCCTGGAAAAGCAGCGTGGGATACTCGCTCACCGGGCAGATTCCCTCGAAAGAGGCCACCTGGCAGGACTCGACCCGGGAAATGTCCCGGATGATTTCCTTGTAGAAGCCCTTCTTCACCCGCGCCCGCATCTTCTCGGTGAGGCGCGCGTAGGTCGCGTCGGTCAGGTCGTCCTCGCCGTAGAGCTGGCGTATGCTGATCCGCGACGCCCGGAAGAAGCCCGAGTTCTTGCACCGCTCATAGTAGGGCTTGAAGAGACGCCACTTCTCCTCGATGTCCACGTCCGGGGAAAGGAACCTGTTCTCGATGTCGTCGGGGGCCATTCCCGCCGAGCCCAGGTCCCACTTCTCGTTATAGAAGAACAGGTACGCGAAGTCCTGGCAGGGGACGAGTCGGCTGATCCCCTTCAGTCGCGTCGACTCCTCCACGAGATGGGTGTGCGTGTCAATCAGCCAGGTGTCGTTGACCAGTCGTTCAACGTCCTCTCGGATTCCCATCGGGCTCCTCGCTTTCTGCGGTCCATGACGGTTCGCGGCGTTCGGCTATCGCGCCAGCGCCTCCAGGGCGGCGGCGATCTGGTCGTCGGCGACGTCGTCGAAGACGGCGACGTTGCCGAGGTTCGTCGTCAGCACGAAGCGGACCACCCCGCCGCGTGCCTTTTTGTCTCGGCCCATGATCTCCCGCAGGCGCGCCCGGTCGCGGGCGGCGGCGGGCAGGGCCGGCAGGTCGGCGAAGCGGACCGGGAGGGCCAGCCCGGAGAGGATCCGGCTGACGCGTTCGGCGGCGTCGGGCTCGATGAGCCCGCGTCCGGCGGCGATGTGCAGGGCCGCCACCATCCCCAGCGAGACCGCCTGGCCGTGGGAGACGCCCGCGTAGCCGGCGGCGGCCTCGATGGCGTGGCCGACGGTGTGCCCGAAGTTGAGGTGTGCGCGGCGTCCGGCTTCTCGTTCGTCGGCGGCGACGACCTCGGCCTTGATGGCGACGTTGCGGGCGATCAGCTCGGCCAGCAGCGCCGGATCGGCGGCGAGGAGCTCGTCGGCGTGGTCCTCGATGAACTCCAGCCCGGCGGCGTCGGCGATGACGGCGTGTTTGACGCACTCGGCGAGCCCGTTGACCATCTCGCCGGCGGGCAGCGTCTTCAGCACGGCGGCGTCGATGATCACCGCCCGGGGCTGGTGGAAGGCGCCGATGAGGTTCTTGCCCGCCGGGTGGTCCACGCCCGTCTTGCCGCCGACGG
>CAZNSB010000318.1:0-6360 GCA_964575155.1 uncultured Planctomycetaceae bacterium
GGTGCCGGCCTCGGGGAAGTAGGTGAACACGCCGACGGCGTCGAGGCGCTCGGCGGCGACGAAGCGCAGCAGCTCGTCGAACTCGCCGCGGGTCTCGCCGGGAAAGCCCGTGATGAAGGTGGTCCGCAGGGCGATGCCGGCGACGCGGCGGCGTAGGTCGGCCAGCAGCCCCTCGATCCGCGCCCGGCCGTACCCCCGCCGCATCCGCGCCAGGACGCGGTCGCTGACGTGCTGGAGCGGCAGGTCCAGGTACTTCACCACCCGGGGGCACTCGGCGAGGGCGTCGAGGACGGCGTCGTTGAGCCTCGCCGGGTGGGCGTACATCAGGCGGACCCAGCGCAGCCCGGCCAGCCCGTCCAGCCGGCGCAGCACGGCGGCCAGGTCCGTGCCGTCGGACAGGTCGCGCCCGTAGGCGGCGGTGTCCTGGGCGATGAGGTTCAGCTCGACGGCCCCGTCGGCGGCCAGCTCGCCGGCCTCGGCCAGCACCAGGTGCATGGGCTTGGACCGCATCGGCCCGCGAATGGCCGGAATCGTGCAGAAGCTGCAACCGGCCGAGCAGCCCTCCGAAAGCCGGAGGTACGCCGTGTGCCGCGGCGTCAGCCGGAAACGCCCCCGGTCGTCGGCGCACGCCCCCCCTCCCCGCCCGACGCGGACGAAGGGCGTCTCGCCGCCGACCACCGCGGGCACCACCGACTCCCGGTCGAAGACGCCCACCATCGCGTCGATGCCGGGGACCTTCGCCAGGAGGGCCTCGCCCGCCCGCTGGGGCAGGCACCCGGCCACCACCACGCGCCGCACCCGGCCGCGGCGCTTCAGCGCCACCGCCCGGCGGATCGCCGCCAGCGACTCCTCGGTCGCCGGGCGTATGAAGGCGCAGGTGTTCACCACGACCACGTCGGCCGCCTCGGGGGGCGCGCCCACCAGGCAGCCGGCCTCGGCCAGCACCGCCAGCAGCTTCTCGCTGTCCACCAGCGCCTTCGGACAGCCCAGCGACAGAAGCCCCACCCGAATGGGCTTCGATCCCGGCATGCCCGCCCATCATAGCACAAAACGGTTCCGGCCCCGGCGAGCGGGCGGCTATAATGGGCGGCGATCTCCGGGAGCGAAAGGGATGAAGAGGCTGTCGGAATGGCATCGGGCGGATTCGGCCGACGCGGCCCTGCTGAAGCGGTGCAAGGCGGCGGTGGTCGAGGCGGTCGGGCCGGTGGAAGTCATCCTGTACGGCTCTCGGGCCCGCGAGGAGGTGGACTGGGAGCACGACATGGCCCTGCCGATCCTCCTGCCGGGATCGGCGGCGAAGGCGGCGCGCGACAAGATCGACGAGGTTCTTTTTCGGATCGAGATGGACGCGCACACCGTGATCAGCAGCATTGTGATGGACGAGCGTGAATTCGACCCGGATCAGGACCGTTCCACCCCCTGGTCCCGAAACGTCGGACGGGAAGGAGTCATCGCGTGACCGGCGGCGACCGCCAGCTCATCCGGAACTGGGTCTCGCTCGCTCAAGAGGCCCTGGAACAGGCGCGGGAGTTCGTGGAGGTGCTCGGGGGGCTCATCGAGCAGGCGATGACATGAAGAACGGCCCGCGTGCGGCAACGTCCTCCGGCGTCATCAACGACCTCCCCGACCTGCGGATCGGCCCGATCCGCCTGGACGTCCCCGTGGTGCTGGCGGCGATGGCGGGGTACACGGACCTGGCGTACCGCCTGACCTGCCGGGAGCTGGGGGCGCCGTTCTGCGCCACCGAGATGATGCTCGACCGCCAGATGCTGCTGCCGGGCAAGCTCCGCCGCCGGCTCATCCACACCGACCCGGCCGACCACCCCGTCGCAGGGCAGATCATCGGCAACGACCCGGCGGTGATGGCGGCCGCCGCGGGCGACCTGTCCTCCAGCGGCTTCGACGTGGTGGACGTCAACCTGGCCTGCCCCGTGCGGAAGGTGCTCGCCCGCCGCCGCGGGGGATACCTGCTGACCGACCCCGCCCGCGCCGCCGAGATCGTCCGCGCCGTCACCGACGCCCTCCCCGGCCAGACGCCCCTCACCGTGAAGCTCCGCATGGGCTTCGACGAGGCCTCCGGGCGCGACGCCTTCTGGCGGATCGCCGAGGCCGCCTTCGACGCCGGGGCCGCCGCCCTCTGCGTCCACGCCCGCACCGTCGCCCAGCGCTACACCGGGCGGGCCGACTGGGACTTCCTCGCCGAGGTCAAGCGCCGCTTCCCGGAAAAGACCATCCTCGGCTCCGGCGACGTGACCGACGCGCCGGCGGCCGCGGCGATGCTGCGGCAGACCGGCGTGGACGGGGCGGCGTTCGCCCGGGCGGCCATCGGAAACCCCTGGATCTTCCGGCAGTTTCGCGATCACGTGGCCGGGCGGCCGATGCGCCGGCCCTCGCTGGGTGAGCAGCGGGCGGTGATGGAGAAGCACTTCGCCCGCGCGGCGGGGCTGTACGGCCGGGACCGCGGGTGCCGGCACATGGCCAAGTTCGGGATCAAGTACAGCCGCCTGCACCCTACGCCGACGAAGGTCCGGGCGGCCTTCGCCGCCGCCCGGACCGCCGACCGCTGGCAGCGCGTGCTGGAGGAGTTCTACCCGCCCGGCGACGAGGACCCCGACCGTGAAGAAAGGACCTGAAATGACGCCGACCCGCCGGGCCGCGGTCGCATGGGCCGTGCTCGCCGCCCTCGCCGGTGCCGCCCCCACCGGCTGCGCCGACACGCCCGAAGAGAAGACCCGGTACTTCGCCGTCCGCGTGAACGGGGTGAAGGTCGGGCACGGGACGTACGTCCGGGGGGTCCGGGACGGGAAGGTCACCAACGCGCAGACGATGCAGATGACGCTGGAGAGGCTGGGCGTGCCGATGAAGCTGCGGGTGGAAGAGACGGCCACGGAGACGGCCAAGGGCAAGCCGCTTTCCTTCAAGAGCGCCCAGTACCTCGGCCCGATCCCGACGGCGACCGAAGGGGTGATCGACGCCGGGGGCAAGCTCCAGGTGACGGTGGGCTCGGCCTCCGGTCAGCGCCGGTCGAGTCTGGACTGGCCCGAGGGGGCGCTGCTGCCCGAAGGCGCGCGCCTGCTCCAGAGGAGAATGGGCCTGAAGGAGGGCACCACCTACAACTACAGGGACTTCATGCCCAGCTTCCTCAAGGCCGTCGACAACCACGTCCGGGTCGGGCCCACCCAAGAGGTGGACCTGCTGGGGCGGGTCGCCGTCCTGACGGAGATCCGCAGCCGGAAGGTCGTCCCCACCCTGATGGGGCCGGTGGAGCTGGAAACCACCGTCTACGTGGACAAGGACTTCCAGGAGCTGAAGGCGGTGCTGCCGATGATGGGCACGAAGTTCGAGGTGCTGGCGTGCAGCAGGGCCTTCGCCCTGAGCGGCGACGACGTGCTGGAGTTCTTCGACAAGCTCATCGTGACCCCCCCGGTGCCGCTGGAGGGGGTGGCCACGGCGAGGGCGATCCGTTACCACCTGCTCCCGGCGGGCGGGGCGAAGCTGAAGCTCCCCGCCACCGACAGCCAGACGGTCCGCCCCGCCGCCGACGGGGCGGTGATCGTGACGGTCCGCCGGCTGCGGGCGGGCAGGGGAGAGAGGTTCCCCTACAAGGGCACCGACCCGGCGGCGCGGGAGGCGCTGAAGCCGACGCGCTTCGTGGAGAGCGACGACAAGCAGGTGGCGGCGCTGGCCCGCCGGGCGGTCGCCGGCGCGAGAGACTCCGCCGAGGCCGTCGCCCGAATCGAGAGCTTCGTGCGGAAGTACATCCGGAAGAAGGACCTCTCCGTCGGGTACGCGACGGCGGCGGAGGTGGCCGCCAGCCGGCAGGGCGATTGCAGCGAGCACGCGGTCCTCGCCGCGGCCATGTGCCGGGCGGTGGGGATTCCGGCCCGGGTGGTGAGCGGGCTGGCGCACGTCGATCGGGTGGGGAAGAGGAAAGACGCCTTCGTCCCCCACGCCTGGGCCCAGGCGCTGGTGGCGGGCAGGTGGATCGGGGTGGACGCCGCCCTGAATGGCCACGACGCCGGGCACATCGCCCTGGCCGTCGGGACCGGCGGGCCGGACGACTTCTTCGGCATGGTGCACACACTGGGAGGCTTCCGGATCGCCAAGGTGGTCGTGGAGAAGTAGCCCCCGCGCCGAGGGCGGGGGGGGCGGGCAGCCCTTGGCCGGTGCCGCCGGGGGGCCTATACTGACAGAGAGTCCTGCTGTCTGGAGCTGCGCCCCGGAGAGGTCGGATGAGCAAGCCGGAGTGGCCCAGTAACGACGCCGAGCTGAACGCGCTGCTCATCAAGCGCCGCGGCCGATACGAGCAACTGGTGTACAACATGTCCGACGTGCTGCTGCTCCTGGAGCCGGACGGCACCGTCGCCTTCTCCAACCGCCCCCCCGCACCGGGCTTTGGGCCCGGGGCCTACCCCCCCGTCGGCACCAGCGCGCTGGAGGCGATCCTCGAGGCGGACCGCCCCGCCGTCGTCCGGGCCGTCGAGGACATCGCCGCCGGCCGAACACGAAACCGCGAGGTGCTCTTCCGCGTGCCCGCGGGGGGAGGCGAGGAGCACACGATCGAGGGGACGCTGACGCCGATCGTCGAAGCCGGTCGGGTCGCCCAGGTGGAGTTCCTCGGCCGGGACGTCACGGAGCGGCATCGCGCGGCCGAGGCCCTGCGCCAGGCCAACGACGCCCTGCGTCGGCGGCAGGCGGAGCTGGACCGGGACCTGGCGGTGGCCTCGACGATCCACACGTCCCTGCTGCCCGGGCCGATGACCACCGACCGCGTGCTCATCGACGTCAAGCACATCCCGCTGCTGGGCGTGGGCGGGGACTACCTGTACATCCACCGCCAGGACCCGCTCCGCCCGGCGGTGGCCGTCTTCGACGTAGCCGGGCACGGGATCGCCTCCGCCCTGGTCGCCAACCGCGTCCACTCGGCCGTCTACACCATCCTCAACCAGGGCTCCGCCCCCAGCGAGATGATCCGCCGGCTGAACCGGTTCATCTACGACAGCTTCTCGGACCTGGGCCTGTTCGTGACGTTGTTCGTGATGCGGATGGACCTGCCCGCCGGAAGCGTCTGCTACTGCGGGGCCGGGCACCCCCCCGCGCTGCTGCGGAAGGGACGCACCGGGCAGGTGCGCCGGCTGGAAAGCCAGCACCTGCCCGTCGGCGCCGCCAAGGAGGTCTTCATGGGCCAGCCGGAGGAATACGCCGACATCGCCCCCGGCGAGCTGATCTGGGTGTACACCGACGGGCTGATGGAGCTTCAGGACGCCCAGGAGAGGATGCTGGGCGTGAGGGGGCTGATTCGCCGCCTGGGCGACGTCGACGCCTCCGCCGCCCGTCCCGGGCTGGCCGAGGAACGTCTCGGCGCCATCCTGGCCGACCACGCGGTTCCGCAGGACGACCTGACCCTGGTCGCCGCAGCCGTCCGCTGAGCGGCCCGCGCGGCGGGCCCACGTCGGGGGAAAAAGACGCTGCCGAGGGCGATCGCCCTCGGGGAGCCGGCTGGCCGGAGCCTGCGTAATCCGGCGTAATCCTGCCTAGTCCGCGAGATCGGCCCCGCTCACCGACGCCTGCGACGGGCGGCCAGGACCGCCACGAGGCCGGTGCCCAGCAGGAGCGCGGAAGCCGGCTCGGGGATTTGGCTGAAGGTCTGGTAGAACTCGCTGATGTGGGCGCTGCCGACGGGGGCGCCCGGGGGGTCGTTGCCCCCGTTGACCCCCACGTCCTTGATGATCCACAGCTCCGCGTACTCCTGGCCGAACTCCTCATGCGCGATGATGTTGCTGGACTGGACGTTCCTGTAGCAGTACTTCCAGACGACCTCGTCCTCGGGCTCCTCCGCGGGGTAGCGCTTGTAGACGTTCTCGGTGATGGCCGCCTGCCCGCCGTCGGCGGCCCCGCTGCTGGACATCCACAGCGTGTTGTCCACGAGCCGATACGGATCGTCCGCGGTGACCTTGAAGCGAATCACCGTATCGGCCAGTTGCCCGGCGAAGGCCAGCCAGTTGCCGGTGAAACGCAGCCCCCATTCCGTCCGGTCGGTGTATTCCACCCTGACCCCCTCGATGGTGATCGAGGTAGGGTCGGGGGCGTTCCCCCCGTTCTTCGACGAGTCCGTGTAGCTCCAGTCCGAGAAGACCTTGTCCTCGACGTGGAGGCCCCCGGGCATGTCCATGACCTCCTGAAGGGTGTACGGGCCCGAGAGGACGGTGATCGTATCGGACCAGGCGAGCGCGGCCGCTGAGAGGATTGCGACGGACAGGATCGCCAAGCGAGCAGATCGAGCACTGCACATGAGCATTTCCTCCGTTCCACTATGTCTCACAGGAGACGAGCCGTACCGAGCGAGCCAGAGCCGGGGCC
>CAZNSB010000319.1:0-6351 GCA_964575155.1 uncultured Planctomycetaceae bacterium
CCACGAGAGCGTGTACCGGCTGGAAGGCAGCGGCCTGACGGCCTTCGCCGCCGAGGTCGGCGTGCCCGCCGAGAACAACAGGCCCCAGCTCCACCGCGACGCCCGCGTGTGCTTCGAGATCTACGTGGACGGCCGGCTGGCGGCCCACAGCGGCATCATGACCCTCGGCGACGCCCCCCGCCTGCTGGTGGCCACCGGGCTGGAAAAGGCAAAGCGGATCACCCTCGTCACCCGACTGGACAGCCTCAAGGACAGCCCGCGCAGCCTGTTCTTCTGGGCCGAGCCGAACTTCTACAGCAAGTAGCCCCCGGCCGAGCGAAACCCCAGCCGCCGCAACGAGGAACGCACCATGAGAGAGCTGGCTCTGGCCTTGGGATGGGCCCTTTCCTCGGCGGCCTTGGCCCAGCCCCCCCACCCGCAGAAGGCCCTCATCCTCACCGAGAGGGCGTACTTCCGCTACTACTACCAGTTCGGGCTGCTGCGGATCTCGACCGAGGCGCTGAAGGCGGCCGACGCCAAGGCGATGAGCCCGGCCCTGGTGAAGCGGCTCGAGAAGCAGACCCGGCGCTACGTCCGGGGCAAGGACTGGACGAGGACCGACTGGCGGGACGAGGCGGCCTACTACTTCTCGCGGATCGGCGGGCAGGTGCGGCGGGACGACGTCCGCTCGCCATACTCCCCGCCCCCCCCGGCCGGGTGGATGAAGCCGGACTTCGACGACACCCACTGGATGCGCCACCGCCTGGGCACCGTCGCCGCCCCGGAGGACGCCAACGACTTCACCTTCCTCCACCGCCGCGGCATCTACCTGCGGACCGTCTTCTACGTGCCCGACCCCGCCCGCGCCGGCGAGCTGAAGCTCCGCCTGGCCTACCGCGGCGGCGTCCGCGTGTTCGTCAACGGCGCGGAGCTCGCCCGAGGGCACCTGCCTGCCGCCGGCAAGGGCGACCCCGACCACGCCGAGGACTATCCCGAGCAGGCCTACGTCAGGGGCCCGCAGGAGACCTACCAGAACCGCTTCGGCGTCATCGGCGAGGTCATCGGACCGTTTGCCGATGCCAGACCGTACGGCGGATACAAGGGGTTTCGCCGGGCCTCCCTTGGCGGGGCGATCAACCAGGCCGGGTGGGAGCGGCTCCAGCGGCTTCGCGACCGCCGCCTCGGGCCGGTGAGCCTGCCTGCCGAGCTGCTCCGCACCGGCCGGAACGTCCTGGCCGTCGAGATCCGCACCAGCCATTACCACCCGCGGGTGCTCCCCGGCTACGGGGGCGCGCCCAACTGGGGCATCCACGGCGGGGTAGAGAACTTCACCTGGGCCCACGCCGGGCTGGTGAGCCTGGAGCTGCGCGGCGAGCCGGACAAGGTGCCATCGGCCATGCGGCGCCCCGCCGGCGTGCAGGCGTGGGTGGCGGACATGCACGACCGGCTGTACAGCACGGAGTTCCTCCCGTCCGGCGGCAGGTGCGGGACCGCCCGCTTCGTCGGCGCGCCCAACGGCACGTACTCGGCGCAGATCGCGGTCGGCACGGGCCGCGAGCTGACGGGCCTGAAGGCCTCGCCCGGTCCGCTCCTCTCGCCCGGCGGGCGGGCGCTGCCGGCCGGGGCGCTGCGGGTCCTGCCCATGGCGGCCCGGCCCATCTCGGACCTCGGCCAGCTCGCCAGCCGGGGCATGGCGAGGATGAGCCCCGGCGCCCGCATGCACTTCGCCTTCCAGCGCTACGGCGAGGGGCCGGCGGACCCCCGCGGCGAATGGCTCCGCCGGCTGAATTTCTTCGACCACATCTCCCGCACCTGGCCGGAGAAAGTCCCCGCCGACACCTGCCAGGCGCTGTGGGTGTACCTGGACGTGCCCGCCGACGCCAAGGCGGGCAAGTACGCCGGCCGGGTCACAGTCACCGCCGACGGGATCGACCCCATCCCCGTGCCCGTCGAGGCCGAGGTCATCGGCTGGCGCGTGCCCGACCCGAGGGATTTCCAGACGTTCCTGGCCCTGGAGCAGTCGCCCTACGGCGTGGCCAGGCAGTACAAGGTGCCGCTGTGGTCGGATGAGCACTTCCGGCTGCTGGCCGAATCGTTTCGGCAACTGGGGCGGATCGGCAACGACTGGCTGTTCGTGCCGGTGCTGGCCCACACCGAGTTCGGCAACCTGAACGACTCGCCCGTCCGGTGGATTCGCAGGAGGGACGGCTCGCTCGCCTTCGACTACCGCATCGCGGACCGATACGTCGACCTGGCCGTCAAGCACATGGGCCCGCCGCGGGTCATCTGCTTCGTCGTCATGCAGGGCTGCCGAAACCCCACCGCCGTTCCCCTCCTCGACGAGGCCACCGGCAGGTGGGCCAAGCTCGAACTCTACAGCGGCAGCCGGCACTTCCGCAGCGCCTGGTCGGCCTTCGCGGCCTCGCTGTGGGGCCACATGAGCTCCCGCGGGCTACAGAAGCGGATGCTCTGGGGCTTCTGCTGGGACGGCATCTCCGACCCTGCGCTTCTGAAGCTGCTGGCGGAGTTCGCCCCCGAGGTCAAGTGGGCCCGAGGATGCCACAGCCGGTATCCCGATGAGACCTTCCACGCCGTCTCGACCATCATCCTGGAGATGCTCCCGGCCCGCAGCCGGCGGGGATGGCGGAACCCCTACCTCCACATGGTCAACCCCCGGTGGGGCAACACCACCGCCTGCGCGAACGGCACGAGCAACCCGTTCGCGTTCCGGCTGCTGATCGACCGGGCGCTGGTGGCCGGTCATCGCGGCGTGGCCCGGCTGGGTGCGGACTACTGGTCGGGCACGTGGCTGCGGGGCTACGGTCGGCTGCCGTACCTCTACGCCGGCATGCCGGGGGCCTTCCTTCTCTGGCCGGGAGCCCGCGGCGCCGAGAGCAGCGCCCGCTTCGAGGCCCTCCGCGAAGGCGTCCAGGAGACCGAGGCTCGCGTCTTCCTCGAACAGGCCCTCGATCGAGGCCTGCTCGCCCGCGCGGATGCCGACCGCGCCCAGCGGGCCCTCGACGCCCACAACCGCCAGACGCTCTTCTATCCCAGCGGCGACGACCCGCCGAAGGTGTACCGCTACAGCTTCGGCTGGCAGGATCGTTCGAAGAGGCTGCTTGCCGCCGCGGCGGAAGCGGCCGGAAAGGTCGCCCTGGATACCCGCCAAGCCGAGCTGCACGTCAACGTCCCCGCCTGCGGGAAGGTCCAGGTCCCCATCCGCCTGCGCAACTGGACCGCCGACCGGCGAGGCTTCCAGGCCGACGCCACCGAATCCTGGATCCAGCCGGAAAGAACTCAGGGGACCGTCGTCGGGCAGCAGGACCTGCTCGTCACCGTCAATGCAGGCAGGCTGCGGGCCCAGGCCACCGTCACCGGGACGGTGACGATCACCGATGCCGGCAGCGCCGCTGCCCGGGCGGTGAGGATCACGGCGACGGTGAGCAGGCTTTTTGAGCTCCTCGCAGACAACACCGTCTTCAACGTCACCGCCGGCGGGTCCGTCAGCCGCCCGTACCTGCTGGTCAATCACTCCGCCACCGAACTGAACTGGAGATCGGAAGGCTCCGCCCAGTGGATGAAAGTCGAACCTTCCTCCGGCAGACTCGCCCCCGCCGAGCGGGTCTTCCTGACCGTCACGGCGGCGCCGGCGGACAGACACCCCGCCGCCCACAAGACGACGCTGACGATCACGGCGGGGCCCGCCCGACAGGAGGTGCAGTTCACCACCCTGGTCATCCCGCCGTACCGCCGTCCGGCCAGGCCCGCCGGCCGGGCCGTCGCCCTCCAGAGCGTCAGCAGGAGGCTCCTCAAATCCCACCGCTCCCACGGCGAGGGCTGGGTCACCGGCCGGAACACCGCCCCCCTCTTCCAGGCCGAGGGGAGATACCACCACCTGCGGTTCACCCCCACCGTCGGGCGGAAGACGTTCCCCAAGGCGATGTGGGTGGTGCCCCGGCACGAGACGACGTACCGGCTGGAGGGGACCGGCTTCACGGCCTTCAGCGCCGAGGTGGGCGTGCACTGCTCCACCGCCCGGATCGGCGACACCTCCGTCCGGGCCAACTTTGAAATCCACGTGGACGGGCAGGTCCGCGCGCAGAGCGGCCTGATGTCCGCCGACGACGAGCCGCGGCTGCTGGTGGTGGACGACCTGACCGGCGCCAAGCAGGTCAAGCTCATCACCCGCCTGGACCGTCTGGTCAACACCGAGCGCGTCTGGTGCAACTGGGCCGAGGCGAGGTTTTACAGGGCCAAGTGAGCACGTTCCCGGCAGCCCGGGGCGCCTCAGTCGCCGACGGAAATGGTCTCGACGCCGGCGGGGTCGCCGGAGACGACCGAGGCGGCGCCGCGGTCAAAGCGGACCTCGATGTAGTCGGTCTTCTTCTTGAGCTTGAGATGGACCTCGCCGACGCGGAGGCTCCTTCCGCGGGCCAAAGCGAGACGCCGGACCTTCCCGTCGGTGCCCCGGCGGACCCAGCACAGCTCCCCGCCCAGGTGCAGCGAGGAGTCCTTCTGGACGATGACGTGCCCGGCGGGGTCGGGCTGGAGGGCGAGGGGGTTCTCGACGTCGGCGGCGACGAAGAGGTCGGTCCGCCCGTCGGCGAGGGCGATCTCGACGGCGACGTTGGCGTCGCCGTAGGGCCGGCCCTTGGCGGTCTGGAGGCCCAGCCGGCGGATCGCGGCGATTCGGGACTTCTTCCCGCAGGGCTCGATGAGGGCGACGAAGGTCGAGGCCAGCGGGGCCTTGGCCGACCTTCGCCTGGTCTCGACGCGCGGAATCCAGCCCTCGGCGCTGGCGTTGTACAGCCCCGGGACGACCCACGCCTCGGCGAGGGCGGCCCCGACCGACGTCGTCAGGTCGGTGTAGCGCAGATGCACCTCGGCGCCTCTGGGCAGGTAGCCGTAGCGGTCCTCGATCTTCCACTCGGCGCCCCAGCCGGGGCTGGCCGACGGGTCCGCCCGGACGTTGCGGACCAGCCCGCCGCGGGCGGAGGCCCCGGCCGGGGCCTTCAGCGACAGGCCCGTCGGCGTGACCTTGCCGAAGTGGCTGTGGGTGACCTTGACGTGGCTCTTCCCGCCGACGACGCGGAAGACGTCCACGACGTAGAAGTCGGCGTCGGAGACGTCGACCAGGGCGGCGGTCCGCTCGAACTGCCTGCCGGCGACGATCGCCGGCCCGGAGGCGCGGAGGGCGCGGAAGCCCTCCCCGTCGGCCCAGAGGGTGGTCCTTCCGGCGGCGTCGGCGTGGTTCCTCCCGTCCACCCCCACGGTGTTGTGGGCGGCGGTGGAGGCGTACCACCGCGACCGCTTCGAGCCCCACCCGCCGAACTGGACCGGCGGGTAGCCGAAGTCCGGCAGCAGGTCCAGGCCCTTGGCGAACAGCCCAAGGGTCATGCCGTCGCGGTGGCTGTGGTTGCCGCAGCCGGCGTCGTAGTCCAGCCACAACGCCCGGGCGTTCCCGCCCTTCCCCGACCGCAGGACGGCGATGTGCCACTGCCGCTTGTTGACGCTGGCGGGGGTCGGCTCCGGGCCGGCGCGGGCGATGACCTCGGCCGCCTGTTTCTGAAGGGCGGGCGGGTCGGTCGCGAAAATGTCGTGCGGGAGGCCCTTCACGGAGTTGCCGTTGGCGCGATACATCACCTGCACGAAGGCCTCCTCCCCCGTCAGCTCATACAGCCTCCAGAGGAACGAGTACGACGACGGCGGCAGCGCCGGGCCCTGGCGGGCGAAGTCCACGCCGGCGTACCGCTCGATCCGCCGCGCGAACGCGCCCGTGTCGCCCGAGAGCGGGTAGTACTTCCCCACACACCAGGTGTCGACGTGGAAGCGGTACGTCTGCCGCAACTGCGGGTGGCGCTTCAGCATCTCCGGCAGGAAGGGCGGGTCGATGAGGGCGTACCGCTCCAGCAGCGCCGCCAGGGTCCGCGGCCCGATGCGGGTGTATCCGGCCAGGCCCTTCTCGCCGGTCATGCCGTCCACGCGGGTGCAGCCGCGAACGATCGCGTCGATCCGCTTCATCACCGCCCGGCGGCTGCCGGGAAAGCCCAAAACGGTGTGGATGGTGGCCACGGCGACGTCGGTGGTGGGGTAGTTGGACTGGATCTTGGCGCGGTTGGCAAGCGTGTCGCGGAAGATGCGGTCCTCAATGTTCCGCTGGACGTCGCGGAAGCAGGCCTTGGGGTTGGCCAGTTTGCCCTCGCGGGCCTTCCCCGAGAGGAAGGCCACCAGCGGCCTGTCGTTTCGCAGCGCCTCGAACACCTGGTCGTAGGCGATGGCCAGGCTGCGGACCTCCCGGCAGGCGTCGTGCCAGGTGGAGACGTAGCCCCGGGCGCCGGGGCCCTCGCCGCGATGACGGACGAGCAGTGGCAG
>CAZNSB010000320.1:0-6346 GCA_964575155.1 uncultured Planctomycetaceae bacterium
GTCGTAGTCCCAGAAGAGGTAGCCGTTGATCTGCCCCCAGGGGTCGCCGTCGTCGGGGTCGCCGTTGCCGGGGTTGTTGTCCAGCGAGCAGTTGGAGAAGGCGGGCACGGACTTGTCCCAGCGCAGTTTCTGGAGCCCGTCGCTGACCTCTCGGGCGACGCCGGCGCCGCCCCACTGTGCGAGGTAAGGCTGTCGGGACTCGCGGAGGCCGGCGAGGCCCTTCGGGTCGTCCTGCCAGCCGTACTCGGCCCCGTGGTTGCCGTCCTTCGGCTGGGTGAAGTAGCAGGCCATGAAGGGGATGTCGCGGGCGGGGTCCTTGGCGAGGACCCAGGGGATGCTGACGGCGTCCCAGGCGAGGTCGCCGTCGACGGTTCGGGCGGACCCGGCCGGTCCGAACAGCCCGCCCAGGGAGCCGCTGTGGGGGTTCCACTTGCTGTCCATGTCGAGCTGGTAGGGGCCGAGGAAGAGGTTTCGAAAGATCTCGCCGTGTCGGACGGCGAAGTGCGGGGAGGCCCGGCAGGTGATGCGGGCGCGGTCGATCTTCCACTTGGCCATGGCCCAGTCGATGTTGGCCATGATGTAGCGGTCGGAGTAGTAGTCCACCTTGGACTCGGCGAACGACCGGAGGGTTCCCCGGCCCTGGCTGTAGCCCAGGTCCATCCCGTAGCCGATGTCCTGCTCGATGGTCAGGTGCACGCTGCCGGGAGTGACCGCCCCGCCGAAGAACATCCCGCCCGCGGACGGGCAGACCACCAGCCCCGCCGGCTCTTTGAGCGGGGGCTTGATCCCCACGATCACCCGCAGGGGGTCCTGCTTGGCGATGTTGGCCACCGGGGGGGCCAGCCAGTAGGCATGGTGGTACTCCAGCCCGCCGCGGACCTTCCGGTTGGGCGCGACGTACTGGAGCACCGGCCGGGGGGTCGCGGGGGTCTCCGCCACCGGCTCGGAGAGGCTGTTGGCGGCGGAGAGGGCCGACGCGTTCTCCCGCCCGTTCCGGATGACCGTGACCGCGTAGTAGAACTTCCCCGCCTCCCGGGGCGTGTGCACGTAGAAGGCCTCGCCCGGCAGGAGGGGCTTGCCGTCGGCGTAGCTCCAGGTGGGGATGACCGACTCCGGCCATTCGTACGGGTCGTAATACTCTCCGTGGGTGATGATGATCAGCATCCGCTCGACGAACCCGCAGAACGGCCTGGCCTCGCCGACGATCTCGGCGTCCTGGAGATGGTCGGCGGTGATTTTTTGTCGGCTGCGGTAGACGCGGTAGCGGACGTCGGGGGTGGGGCGGAGGACCTGGATGGGCTGCATGGCCCGGGGGCCCTTCTTGCCGCGGACGCTGAGCCCCTTCAGGTCGCGCAGCGTCTTCAGCGTGACCGCCGGGGTCCGCGGGTGCCCGGCGAAGCCCTCCCCGGGGGCGGATTGGTGTTTCGTCTCCCGCCCGGAGAACTGCCCGACCCAGAAGACCTTCTTGGGCTCCGGCCGGTGGGCGGGCAGCTCCTTCCAGAGGAGGAACGTCTGCCCGTCGTGGTGCGCCGCCCGCAGGGCCGTGACCTGCTCGCCGGGCTTCGACGCCTTCCCTTCGTAACGGACCTCCAGGAACGTCCCCCCCGCGTCGAACCCGTCGAACCGGGCCAGCGCCAGGCCGAGGTTCCGCTTCGGGTCCTTGACCCATCTTCGGACGGCCTCGGTGACGTCGAAGGAGCGGTAGTAGGGCGGCTGGAGCCTCAAGGCCGCCCCGGCGGGGACGCACTTGCCGTCGGGGGTGACCTTGTCGGCGATGAAGATCTTGACGGGCTGTCGCGGCTGCCGGCCGCCGGAGGAGCAGTGCAGCGACGCGTGGTGGATCCGGGCGCCTTTCGGCACCGCCGACAGGTCGAACACCAGCCGGGGCGCCCCCGCCCCGCCCGTCAGCTTCATCGTGCCCGGATGGGCCAGGTGCTTGCCGCGGGCGCCCCAGCGCTCGCTGAGAAGCTCCGCCCCGGCCGGCTCGCCCGCCAGCAGACACGCCGTCCACAGCAGCAGTCCGCGTTTCATGCCGCAGTCCTTTCCGTGACGAGTCTCCCCTGGGGGGGATTATGTCGCGATTTCCGGTGCAGCACCAGTTGAATCTCCGGGCGGCGGCGGGGCCGGGCCGGCTCAGATCGTCTCGCTGGTCACCACGCGGACCCCGGCGGCGGTCATTTCCTCGATGGCCTTCCGGACGTCGCCGGCGGCGAGCTCGACGCCGCGGCAGGCGTCGAGGACGGCGAAGGTCCGGAAGCCCTCGGCGACGGCATCGAGGGCGGAGAACTTCACGCAGTAGTCCGTCGCCAGCCCGGCCAGGTACATGTCCGTGACGCCGCGCTCCCTCAGGTGCTCCGCCAGCCCGGTGGACTTGCGGTGGGCGTTGTCGTACAGGGCGCTGTAGCTGTCGATGTCCGGGTCGGTTCCCTTGTGGAAGATCCTCTCGACGTTCGAGGCGTCCAGGGCCTCCGCCAGGGCCGCCCCCGGCGTCTCCTGCACGCAGTGCACCGGCCAGAGGATCTGCCGGAGCCCGTGCAGGTCGATCACCTCCCCGACCCTCCGCCCGCGGTGGTTGGCGGCGAAGCTGCCGTGGTCGGGCGGGTGCCAGTCCTGCGTGGCCACCACCACCTCGAAGCGTCCGGCGAGTCGGTTGACGACGCCGATGACCTCGTCGCCGCCCGGCACGCCCAACGCCCCGCCGGGGAGGAAGTCGTTCTGCACGTCCACGACGATCAGCGCTCTCATGCAGGGGCTCCTTCGGACCCAGTATGTTGTCAAGATTGAACTTTGGGGTGCCACGGCTGCGCCTTTTGCAGCCGTGCCAAGCCGGTGGGCCGCACGGCTGCACACAACGCAGCCGTGGCACCCGTAGATTCAAACTTGACGCAACCCTAGGCGTCAACGCCGGCCGGCGGCCTGCCGGGCTTCCAGGATGAGTCTCGTCTTGCGCTCGTAGAGCCCCTCTTCCAGCCCGACGGGGTACTGGTGGGGGTTGACGAAGCGTTTGACGCCCGGGTGGAACCGCGCCAACTGGTCGGCAGCTCGTCGGCGGGCCTCCGCCGGGGGGGGCGCCTCGTAGACGCACCGCCCGCCGCGGAAGACCGGCACCAGCAGGTCCTCCCCGGCGGCGCCCTCGGGGAGGACCTTCCGACGCGTCGGGTCCAGCGGGTCCACGATGGTCGGGTCCTCGGCGGGGGGGCGGGCCTCGTCGAAGATCATGTCCGCAACGTACTCGCTCTCCGTGGCGAAGCGCCGGACCTGCTGGAGGCCGGGGGCCGTGATCTTGACCGCCTGCTCGGAGAGCTTGATGGTGTCCTGCCAGTTTCGGCCCGGCTTGCGGACGGCGGTGAGCTTGTAGACGCCGCCGAGGGCGGGCTCGTCGTGCCCCGTCGCCAGGCGGGTGCCCACCCCCCACACGCCGATGGTCGCGCCCTGGTCCTTGAGGCTGGCGATGACGTGCTCGTCCAGGTTGTTGCTGCCGACGATGACGGCGTGGTGGAACCCGGCTTCGTCGAGGATCTTTCTTGCCTCGATGCTCAGGTAGGCCAGGTCGCCGGAGTCCAGGCGGACGCCGGCCATCTCGTGCCCGCGCTCTCGCAGTCGGCGGCCGATTTCGACCGCCCGGCGGACGCCGGCGAGCGTGTCGTAGGTGTCGACCAGGAAGAGGCAGTTGTTGGGCATGGCGCGGGCGTAGGCGTCGAAGGCCTCGAGCTCGTCGTCGAAGGCCATCACCCAACTGTGGGCGTGGGTTCCCCTGACGGGGATGTCGAAGAGCTTACCGGCGAGGACGTTGGAGGTGGCGGCGCAGCCTCCGACGAAGGCGGCCCGGCTGGCGGCGAGGGCCCCGTCGATGCCCTGGGCGCGCCGCAGGCCGAACTCCAGGACCGGGTCGCCGCGGGCGGCCTGGCATACGCGGGCGGCCTTGGTGGCGATGAGCGTCTGGAAGTTGAGCAGGTTCAGGAGGGCCGATTCGAGGATCTGGCATTGGGCGATGGGCCCGGCGACGCGGAGAAGCGGCTCCTGGGGGAAGGCCACCGTTCCCTCGGGCATGGCGTCGATGTCCACCGCCGGCCTCAGCGAGCGGAGGTAGTCCAGGAACGCCGTCTCGAACAGCCGCTCGCCGTCGTTGCCGCGCTGGGCGGCGAGGAACGCCAGGTCGCCGTCGTCGAAGGCCAGGTCCCTCACGAAGTCCACGGCGAAGGCCAGCCCGCAGGCGACGGCGTACCCCCCGCCGAACGGGTTCCGCCGGTAGAACAGGCAGAACGCCGCCTCGGTCTCGACCATGCCCGCCTGGAAGTACCCCTGGGCCATGGTCAGCTCGTACTGGTCCGTCAGCAGGGCCAGGGAATGTCGGTAGAGCTCTGTGGTGATGCCCATCTTGCCGCCGTCCGTCCTTCCGGGCGCCTTTGAACAACAGAATGTCGCAGGTTACAGGTTAGAGGTTAGAGGTGAGAGGTTAGAGATGAAAGATGCCCTGTGGGCGTCTTGCCGTTTCCTCTCACCTCTCACCTCTCACCTACTTCGTCACGACGAGCCGGCCGCGGGTGCCCTTGATCTTCACCGCCGGGACCGTCAGCACGCCGCCCTTGCCGACGGTGACGACCCCGGACTGCCGCGTGGGGCCGTCGCGGCGGTCCTTGCCGGCGGGGGCGGCGAACTGCCACTTGCAGGTGTCGCCGGGGGCGACCTTGAAGTTCCGGAGCCTGCGGAGCGTCACGTCGCTGGTGGCGCCGCGGGCCCATCGGCGTTCGGCCCAGAGGGTCATCTCGAAGCGGGCGGGGGTGTCCACGATGTCCTTGCAGTCCCAGCGGAGGTGCATGTTGACGTCGCCGTACAGCCGGGTCTGGTCCTCCGGGATGCTCGCAAAAACCCCTTTCTTCTTCCGCAGCGTGAGTGCCCGGAAGGCGGGCAGGGGCCGGCAGCGGCGGACGTCCATGCGGATCATCGGCGCCGGCCAGGTGCCGCGGGCCGAGATGGGGACGAACTTCGTCCCGGACCAGTACTGGAACAGGAACATGATCGGGAAGCCCTTGGCGAGCATCGCGTTGGTGAAGGCGATCGTCGGCTTGATCAGCGGGCCCCGGCACCTGGTGCTCATGGTCATCAGCGGCACTTCGGCCGCCGCCGGCAGCTCGCGGGCGATGCGGACGAGGTCGGTCTCTTCCCAGACGCTCCGGCGTGCCCGGCCGTCGCCGGTGTCGGTCCTGATCCGCCACTCGGGCTTGCCCCAGATGCGGACGATGTTGTCGGGGGTGGCCACCCGCCAGTCGGGGTTGACGTAGTAGCCCACGATGGCCAGGTTGAACAGCGCCGCCTGCCGCAGCGCCAGCCTGGCGGCCCCGTTGGTCGCCGCGGCGCGGTTCCCGCTGGTTCGCCCGGCCCCGCCGCCGCTGCGGCGCATGGCGGTGACGATGACCCGGTCCGGGTCCACGGGCCATTTCTTCATCGCCCACCGGAGGAACCACAGCACCCGCCGCTCGGTGTAGTTGTGCACCACGCCCTCGCGGAAGCCCTTGAGCGTGCCGATCGCCTCGTGGTGCCCGTACCACCACGTCGGAAGCGGGAAGTCGTAGGGGGTCAGGACGATGCTGTCCGGCTCGATGCGGTACTGCGTCCGCCAGTAGGAGCGGTCGTCTCGGTGGAGGCTCAGCTCCAGCGGGACCTTCTCGCCGAGGGTGTGGGGGACGGCCACCGACCAGTTGTAGTACTGGCTGGGCCGGTGCCCGTAGGGCGGCCCCACCCAGCGGACGTAGTGCAGCCGCTGCTCCGGGTAGTTCCAGAACGGCAGCTTCGGCAGGGCCCTCTGGAAGACGGGCAGGGGCTCGGCGGGCGATTCGAGGACGGGCTTCTGCGCGGCCCCGGGCTTCGGCAGCGCGGCCGTGTTCTCCGTCCCGTTCACCGAAGCGACCACGGCGTAGTAGGCCTTGGCCTTTCTCGCGGGGGCCTGCGGGGAGCCCTGCCGAACCGTGTGCACGTACAGGCCCATGTCCCGCGCCAGCGGGGGCTGGCCTTCCTCGATGACGAAGCGGTCCAGCGGGCAGTCGATCCCCCACGCGCCCTCCACGCGGGCGTCGGCGAAGGGGTTCCAGTGACCGTGGATGTGGGCGTACTGGTTCGCCAGCTTCTCGTCGATCGGCCGCTCGCTGTTCCGCCCGTTCAGGTTCCACCCGCTCAGCGGCCTGACGACGGCGATGCGTTCGGCCCGTTGGACGCTCTCGGGCGTGATGGGCATGGTGTGGCGATAGATGCTGTAGCGGACGCGGCGCCTGGCCTCGGCGGCGGCGACGATCTCCTTGCAGCGCTTCCACGTCAGCTCGTCGGCCCCGGCGAGGTCCTCGATCTCCTT
>CAZNSB010000321.1:0-5342 GCA_964575155.1 uncultured Planctomycetaceae bacterium
GACGATGAGCTGATACTTGTCGGGCCTGAGGATGTGATAAGTTCGCATCTGCCGAAAGGCAAGTCTCGCGGGAAAAATATTCGTATAGTCGATGCTCCCGAGACGATTGGTATGGACGAGTCGCCGATAGAGGCACTGCGCAAGAAACGCGGCAGTTCCATAGCTGTTATGGCGAAAATGGCGGCGAAGGGGAAAGTTGACGGGGTGATATCAGCGGGTAATACCGGCGCGTGCGTGGCGGCGTGCCAGATGCGGCTTCGCCGGCTGCGCGGCGTGCACCGCCCGGGCATCGCGATCGTGATCCCCACCTTCTACGGGCCGGTGACGTTGTGCGATGTCGGCGCGAACGTGAACTGCCGGCCGAGGCATCTGTTCCAGTACGCCGTGATGGCGTCGGAATACGCCCGGCACATCTGCGGGGTCAAGAGCCCGCGCGTGGGGCTGCTGAGCATCGGGCAGGAGGACGCGAAAGGCACGCAACTGGTCAAGGAGACGCGCGAGCTGCTGCGAAGCGCGCCGGAGATTCACTTCGTGGGCAACGTGGAGGGGCAGGACCTGTTCCATGGCGTCTGCGACGTGGTGGTGACGGAGGGGTTTGTCGGGAACGTTGCGCTGAAGCTCACGGAGGGACTCGCGCAGGGTTTGTTCAAGTCGCTGCTGAGCGAACTGGCCCAGCCGGGGGTCCGCCAGGCCGACCTTCTCCGGGAGGCCGTCGGCAGGATCCGGGAAAAATACGACTTCAATGAGTACGGCGGGGCACCGTTGCTGGGCGTCAACGGGATCTGCATCATCTGTCACGGTGCCAGCCACAGGCGGGGCATCACCAACGCGGTGCGCGTCGCCTGGGACATCGCCAGGGCGCGGATCAACGATCGAATCACCCGGCGGTTCGCTCGGTGCCAAGGGACGGTTAGATGAGTAACGGATTGCGAGCAGCGATTACGGGCGTTGGCGCCTACGTCCCCGAGAAGGTCCTCACCAACGCCGACCTGGAAAAGATGGTCGACACTTCCGACGAGTGGATCACCCAGCGGACGGGCATCAAGGAGCGTCGGGTGGTTTGCGAGGAGGAGTCGACCGCGCTGATGGCGACGGAGGCGGGGCGGCGGGCGTGCGAGGCGGCGGGGCTGTCGCCCGCCGGGCTGGAGCTGATCATCTGCGCGACGATCACGCCGGAAACGCTATGCCCGGCCAGTGCGTGTTACATCCAGCGCGACCTGGGGGCGGGCGCCTCGGCCGCCTTCGACCTCTCCGCCGCTTGCAGCGGGTGGGTTTATGCGCTGGCGATTGCCGACCGGTTCATCCAGGCCAGGCAGTTCCAGAACTGCCTGATCATCGGCTCGGAGACGCTGACGCGGTTTACCGATTACGAGGATCGGGGCAGTTGCATCCTGTTTGGGGACGGCGCCGGCGCCGTCGTCTTGCAGCCGACCGCTGATCCGGACAAGGGCATCCAGTATACGGTGATGCACGCCGACGGGAACGGGTGGGACTACATATGGATTCCGGCCGGCGGGGCGCGGATGCCCCTTTCCCAAAAGGCCCTGGACGAGCGGATGCACTACTTGAAGATGCGCGGGCGGGACGTGTACAAGTTCGCCATCGAGAAGATGCAGTGGCTGCTGGCCGATTGCATGAGGGCGTGCTCGCTGACGCACAAGGACGTGGACCTGGTCATCCCCCACCAGGTGAACATCCGGATCATCAAGTCCGCCACGCAAAAGCTGGACTTCCCGATGGAAAAGGTCTACGTGAACATAGACCGTCTCGGCAACACCTCGGCCGCCTCCATCCCCATCGCCATGGACGAGGCCATTCGCAGCGGGCAGATCGGGCCCGGATCGACGGTGCTGCTGATCGCCTTCGGCGCCGGCCTGACCTGGGCCGGGGCCGTGGTCAGGCTGTGAGCTGGAAAGGAAAGGTGACGCCACCGTGAGCGTGGCATTCTTGTTTCCCGGACAGGGCGCCCAGCAGGTGGGCATGGTGGCCGACCTGGCGGAAGCGTCCCCGGCGGCGAGGCGCGTCTTCGAGCTGGCCGACGCGCAGATGGGATTCTCGCTGAGCGAGCTGTGCTTCGCCGGGCCGGAGGCCCGGCTGGACGCCACCGACATGAGCCAGCCGGCGATTTTCGCGTGCTCGGCGGCGGCCTTGGCGTCGATGGAAGAGACGCTGGGCGATTCACTCCCCGCCCCGGCGACGATGGCCGGGCTGAGCCTGGGCGAGTACACCGCCCTGTATGCTGCCGATGCCATCGACTTCCAGCCCGCGCTGGAACTGGTCACCCGGCGCGGGCGCTTCATGCAGGAAGCGGCCGAGGCCTGCCCCTCGGGCATGGTGGCCCTCATCGGGGTGGACGAATCCAAGGCGCAGAAGGTCTGTGAGGCGGCGGCCGAGGGGGACGTCCTGGTCCCGGCGAACTTCAACTGCCCCGGGCAGGTCGTCCTCTCCGGCGCCGCCGCCGCCTGCCAGCGGGCGGCGGGCCTGGCCAAGGACTTCGGCGCCGCCGCGGCCGTGCCCCTGAAAGTGGCCGGGGCCTTCCACTCCCCGTTCATGGCCCCGGCGGCCGAGAAGCTCGCCGGGGCGCTGGCCCAGGTGGCGTTTCGCCGGCCGAAGTGGCCCGTCATCGCCAACGTCGACGCCGCCGCCCACGGGGAGGGCGAGGCCGTCAGGAAAAAGCTCATCGACCAGATGACCTCGCCGACCCGGTGGGCGAAGTCCATGCAATTCATGCTGGACAACGGGGTCGATACCTTTTACGAAATCGGACCAGGACGCGTGCTGACCGGGATGATGCGGCGAATCGACAGGAAGGCGAAGGTGCTGAGCGTCAACTCCGCCGATGCCCTGGCCAAACTCGCCGGGCAGTTGGCGTGCGGCGAATCGCAAGAGGACGAATGAGTCATGGCGGATAACGAGAAGGTGGCCGTTGTGACGGGAGCCGCCCGGGGGATCGGGCTGGAGATCTGCCGTGAGCTGCTGGCGATGGGCATGACCGTCGTGGCGGTGGACATCCAGGAAGACCTGCTGGGCGAGGTGCCGGCCAAGCTGCACCCGCCGGCCGGAAAGCTCCACTGCCGAACGCAGGACGTCACCGACAGCGAGGGCTTCACGGCGCTGATCGAGTCGGTGGCGGAGAAGCTCGGGCGAATCGACGTGCTCGTCAACAACGCCGGGATCACCCGCGACCAACTGCTGCTGCGAATGACCGACGAGGACTGGAACCTGGTGCTGAAGGTGAACCTGACCAGCGCCTTCATCGGCTCCCGCGCCGCCGCCAGGCACATGATCCGCCAACGCCGCGGGGTGATCATCAATATGGCCAGTTTCAGCGGCATCGAGGGCAACCGGGGACAGGCCAACTACTCCGCGTCCAAGGCCGGGCTCATCGGGCTGACGAAGACCATTGCCAAGGAACTGGCCGGGAAGAACGTCCGCGCCAACGCGATCGCCCCGGGCTTCATCGCTACCGAAATGACCGATGCGCTCCCCCAGCAGGCCAAGGACGTGGCCCTGGGCCTGATCCCGCTGAAGAAGATGGGCTCGCCGACGGATGTGGCCAAGGCGGTGGCGTTTCTGGCTTCCGATGCCGCCGACTACATCACCGGGCAGGTCCTCAGCGTCGACGGGGGCATGCACATGTGAAAAAAATAGCCCCCGCGGGCCCGCAATCGGCAGGTTGCAGGACGGGGCCCGCGGCGATATAGTACCGCGGCGCCGGTGCCGCCGGCGCCCCGCCGGGCAAGACGCCCGGTGACCGGCTTGTTGCGAAACGGGAAACCAGGCTTGCTGCGGGAGGATACATAGTGGCTGACGAGATCAAAGAGAAGTCCGTGCGAGACCAGATCGAAGAGAAGGTCATTGAGATCGTGGCCGAGCAGATGGGTGTGGACAAGACCGAAATCACCCGCGAGACCTCGTTCGTCAACGACCTCAACGCTGACTCCCTGGATACGGTCGAGCTGGTCATGGAGTTCGAGGATGAGTTCGAGCTGAGCATCCCCGACGAAGAGGCCGAAAAGATCCAGACCGTCGGCCAGGCCATCGACTACATCAAGGAACACGCCAAGAAGGCTCCCTAGCATCCCACGCGGCCGCCCTGGTCGGCCCGGTCGCGACGTCGGACGGGCCGCCGCGCAAAGGCAGCGTGGGCAGCGGTCTTTGCGCCGGGCTGCGGGCCAGACCGCAGAGGCGCCGACAGGATGAGACGATCATGGCGAAACGCCGCGTGGTGATTACGGGCATGGGGACGGTCAACCCGCTCGCCCACGACGTGGAGACCTACTGGCAGCGACTCCTGGCCGGCGCCTCCGGCATCCGCCGCATCGCCCGCTTCGACCCCGCCGCGTTCGGTTCCCAGATCGGCGGGGAGGTGGTGGACTGGGAGGGCGTCCGCTCGGACCACGCGGACAAGCGCGAGATGAAGCGGCTCGACCGGTTCGCGCAGTTCGCCATTGCCGCCGCGGCCGAGGCCGTCGAGAACTGCAAGATCGATTTCGACGCCGCCGACAAGGACCGCTGCGGGGTGCTCATCGGCAGCGGCATCGGGGGGCTCCAGACCCTGGAGACCCAGCACGAGAAGATGCTCGATCGGGGGCCCGGGCGGGTCAGCCCGTTTACCGTCCCCAGGCTCATGGTCAACGCCGCCGCGGCCAACGTGGGCAGCCTCTGGGGTCTTCGCGGTCCGAACAGCGCGGTGGCGACGGCGTGCGCGTCGGCGGGAAACGCCATCGGCGACGCCTTCCGACTGATCCGGCGCGACCAGGCGGACGTGATCATCTCCGGCGGCTCCGAAGCCGCGCTCACCCGCATCGGACTCGCCAGCTTCTGCGCGCTGAAGGCCCTGTCCACGCGGAACGACCAACCCCAACGAGCCTCCCGCCCCTTTGACAAGGACCGCGACGGGTTCCTCCTGGCCGAAGGCGCCGGCGTGATCGTGCTGGAGGATCTCACCCACGCCCTCGCCCGCGGGGCGCCCGTTCTGGCCGAAGTCATCGGGTACGGCGCCACCTGCGACGGCGGGCACATCACCGCGCCCGAGCCCACCGGCAAAGGCGCCGCCGACGCCATGCGAATGGCCCTGGCCGACGCCGGCATCCGCCCGGGCGAACTCGATTACATCAACGCCCACGGCACCAGCACCGGGCTGAACGACATCTCCGAAACCCGCGCCATCAAGAAGCTCTTCGGCGGCGACGCCAGGAACGGGCTGATGATCTCCTCGACCAAGAGTTCGCACGGGCACCTGTTGGGCGCCTCCGGCGGCGTGGAAACGATCGCCACCGCCAAGGCGCTCGCCGAGGGCGGGCTGCCGGCGACACTGAACCTCGAGAACGCCGAAGACG
>CAZNSB010000321.1:5352-6346 GCA_964575155.1 uncultured Planctomycetaceae bacterium
GCTCGGGGCCAGCGGCGGGGTGGAGCTGATCGCCGCCGTCAAGAGCATCCAGACCGGCTGGGTGCATCCCACGCTGAACCTCGAGAACCCCGACGACGAGTGCGACCTGGACTACTGCCCGCTGACCAAGCGGCAGGTGGCGGTCCACACCGCCATCTCCAACTCGTTCGGCTTCGGCGGGCACAACGTGGTGCTGGCCCTGAGGAAGTTCGAGGGCTGAGGCGACTCCCCGTCTCGGCAGGGACCTGCCCCCCCGAGCCGTCCCCTGCTCACCTCCTCGATTGCGCGATCCGCTCCCGCGCGTACGCCAACGCCTCCGCCTTGTCGGCGATCTCCTCGTTGAGCTGGGCCTCGTACGTCTCCAACAGCACTTTCCCCAGCAGCGGGCCCTCGGGCACGCCCAGCTTCATCAGGTCCTCGCCGTCCAGCAGCCGCGGCGGGCTGATCAGAGACGCATCCAGCCGCCGGACGCGCCGGCGAATGGCCCGGACGCACCTTTCGCCGCCTGTGGCGACGCGCTCTTCGTGACACCACAGCACCTTCAGCCGCCAATAGTCTTCTCTTGCCAGGGCGCGCTTCAGGTCCGCCAGGCTTGCCGTCGGCATCGTTCGCCAGTCGTGGAGATGTTCGGCCATCCACACCAGCGAGTTGCGCATCTGATTGGACCCTCCCCAGCGGCGGACGATCGCGCGGATGTCGCCGGCGGGCAGGCCGGCCAGCAGCGCCCCCATGGTGAGCATCGCGTCTCCGCGACCGGCGGCGGCCTCGGCCCGCCGTCTGGCCGCCGCCTGCCGGTCCTTCCCCGCGAACAGCTCCGGCAGGATCGCCTTCAGCAGCCCCAGCTCGTGCAGTTGTCCCACTGCCTCGGCGCCCGAGGGGTGGGCGAGCATCTTCTCCAGCTCCTCGCGGATTCGCTCGCCGCTGATCTGACGGATTCTTCTCGCCCGGGTGCGGATGGCGTCGGCGGTGGCCTTGTGAATGCGGAAGCTCAGCC
>CAZNSB010000322.1:0-6317 GCA_964575155.1 uncultured Planctomycetaceae bacterium
GGCGGGCACGGTTGACGTCCGGCAGCCTTTCATGAATAGGCTGGGTTGCCGCAGGGAACCCACCTTTTTCTCTTCCGCAAGAAAGAAACACGGTCGCGATCCGTCGGCCGACGCATTACAATACAAACATCGACACGCGCAGAACAACGCCCGGAGGCCTCGCCGCCCAAGGAGCGACAAAAAATAAGATGATGTCCTCGGATATCCGGCAGGCCGCAAGTGAAAGCAGCGGAAATAGGTTGTGTGTCCCCGGATATCCCCCCCGGATATCCCCCGGATATCCGGATATCCGTCGGCGATGCTGAGCGACTGGCCGGTGCCCTTGCCGCGGGACTGGGAGGCGCTGGTGAATGAGCCGCAGACGTCGCAAGAGGAAGAAGCGCTGCGGCGGTGCGTTGTCCGGGGCCGGCCGTTCGGCGCCCGGATCTGGGTGAAGCGGACGGCCGCGCGGCTGGGTCTCTTGTCCACCCTGCGCCCTCGCGGCCGCCCGCCAAAGGAAAGGCCCCCTGCGAAGAATAAACGCCTAAAAAGTACCTGACCCCTTTGTCCCCCTTTGTCCCTAATCCGCCCATGTGTCAATAGCCTTTACGTCCAATAAACCAGCCTGTCCCCAATGGTTCCATAAACCAGCCTGTCCCCAATGGTTCCCCCAATGGTTCCCAAAGTAGGTGACCGTCCCTACTATCCAAGCGGCCGTGCAAGAACAACTGATGCATCTGTCCAGGTGGCCCGGGCTTTCCAGCCTGTGCCCGCACAGCCTGGAAAGGCTGTGCCGCCAACGTAAACTCTTTCAGTTATTCTTGCACGGCGACTAACTGGGGCATTGCTCCAGTCGGCAATGGCGACATGCGACACCATCGCCACCAGAAGGAGGCAGAGAACAGCGCGGGTTGAGCATCTCAAGGCCTGAACCGGACCACCTCCAGCTTGCTCAGATCAGCAACAACGAGTCGCCAACAGTCACGATCTATAAATACGTTGCCGCATTCGCAACCGATGTTGTCGTCGGGTACAGACGGGATAACGGTTCCGCATTCCGTGCAGCGGTATCCCAAATCATCATCCTTTGGGACCTGTGAGGTGTCGTCATACCCACGTCCAACGATCTCATACTCATTGCTCTGGGTCATTTCACTGCCTCCAGGAACCCGTTGTCCAGCAACCATTGCACTGATTTGCCAGGCAGATACTGCGTTGCTCCACCTGTGGCCCCAAAATCCGGAACTGCTGCGGCAGGACCTACTTGCGCCTCGAATGGTTTCAGGACGCGGTACTGACTGTAGGGCATGCCCTCTGTACCAGCGGCCATTCCTCTGGCCGAAACGCTGGCACCGGGTTCCCCGAGGAATCGGCCTGATGGGCTACCGTACCTGTCGAGAATCGTACCCGGGCGAACCGTCTGCGGTGTGCTCTGGGCGAAACCAGCATTCTTCGGCCATGGGAGGTCACGGGCCGCGGCGAACCGTCCTGTGGCAACATCACGATATCTACCAACCCGCGCGTCATAGACGTACTTCGCTCCCCTGTTTGGGGCACTACGCTGCAGTGGCTGGTTCGTGCTCTTCCAGTATGCCGTTGCTGGGGCCCCAGTCGTGGCCTCGTAGAGCAGGGGATTACTCAACTGCTTCGTGACCGCCTGGTGCGCCCCGTAGGCCGCCGCCGCGCCGCCCGCCAAGTGCAGGGCCGTTTCGCCATAACTGGCCACAGTGTGCGCCGTCTCCGGCGAGAGGAACCTCTCGGCCTGCTGACGAATGCCCGAGTAGGTCAGAGTGTCATGGTGTTCGCCGCTGACAAGCTTCTTCAGGCCAGTGCTGGCCGTGTCAGCACCCAGCCCCATGAGCAGCACCCCGCCGGCCGTGGAGGCCGGTTCCGGTATCACCGCCGCCGCCGCACCGGCAACGCCCTCGGCCACGCCACCCACAAGTTGCACGCCGCCCTCGATTCGATTGACGACAGCCTTGGCCTCCCGGATCTCTGTGGCAAACCCGGCCTGCTGGCGCATTATCTTGTCGAAGACCTGGATATTGTCTTCCGGCATCCAGATATCCTCGGACCCGACCACCCCTCTGTTCACGTCCCGCCAGTGCCAGGTACTCCATTCCCAGAATACGAACTCGTACCGACGTTTCACCCACTTCTTGCCCGTCTTTCGGTGGCGTCCCGTGGTGACGTTCTTTGCCCGCACTTCATACCAATCATCGCCCAGCCGGTCCCAGCAGTTCACCGGATCATTGACGCAGAACGCGTACAGATTCAGCCCCCCGTCTTCGGCGATGGGGTCGCGGTTGAGCCAGCGGCCGGTGGCGGGGTTGAGGTAGCGGTAGCCGTAGTAGTAGAGGGCGGTCTCCTTGTCGTAATACTTCGTCGAGTAGAGGAAGGGGCAGAGGGCGGTGGGGTCGGCCAGGGAGACGCCGGTGCCGGGCTTGCCGTCGGCGGCGAGGACCGCGCCGAAGGGGCTGTAGGCGAAGCTGGCGACGACCTGCCGGCCGCTGCCGTCCACCTTCACCAGGCTGGTGACGCTGCCGTGCTCGTCGGGGACGACCCAGTAGGTGGCCTCGATGGCCCCGGTGGCGGCGTTGTGGTGGCGGACGGCCAGGAGGCCGCCGATGCCGGCGGCGCCGCCGGGGAGGCCGGAGACGTCCCGGCCCCAGACGTAGCTGCGCACCATCTTGTCGTCGCCGTTGGTCTCGGCCTGGAGGAGCCAACCGGACCAGATGAACTTTCGGACGGACTCGGGCGTCGCCGACCAGTCCTCCGCCTGGTCGTCCCACGCGTACACCGTCTTGCTCGCCCGCCGGCCGGCGTAGTCGTACGCGAACGTCACCTTCACCCGATCGTCGGCGGGGATGGCCGTGCAGGTCTGCACGGCCGACATGCGGTCGAGGCCGTCCCAGGTGTACTCCCAGATGGAGTCGGAGGTCTTGTTCCCCCGGCCGTCGTAGCTCAGCTCGCCGCCGTTGGTTTCGGAGGCCTTCGGCACCAGCCGGGGGATCTCCTCGCTGCTGACCGTGTTGCCGTCGGCGTCGAGGACGCTGACGGTGACCTCCGCGGCCACCGGGCCGGAGGCGTTGTCCACGCCCACGGCCGCGAAGTAGTAGCCGCCGTCGCGGTGGGGGGCCCACGTCGTGCCGCCATAGCTGACCTGCACGCAGTGCCCGGGGTCGGCGTAGCCGGAGAGGTGCGTCACGCCGGGGCTGGTCCGGCTGGTGAGCTGGTTCATGGCGTTGGCGGCGCAATCGGTCTTGACGCCGCCGCCGAGGACGGCCCATTCGCGGTTGCCGATGCCGTCGTGGTCGTAGGTGAAGTACCGCCCGGGAATGAGCCGCTCGCTGGCGCCGCTGCCGGTCCGCGCCACCGCCGCCGCCAGGTGGTCCTTGGGCGTGCCCGTGGCGACCGGCAGGGCCGGGCTGGTCACGGCCGTGCCGGTGCCGGAGGGCTCCGACGGCCCGAGATCGTTGCTGGCGATCACGCGATAATGATAGGTTGTGGCCGCGTCGCGGCCGGTGTCGCTATAGCCGCAGATGTTGGTGCCCGTGGTGCCCGCCTGCGGCCAGGTGCTGCCGCTCTTGCGCTGGACAGTGTATCCGGTTTCGCCGAGGCAGTCCAGCCAAGCCAGGTCCGCCCGCTGGTGGGACAGGCCGGTGGCCATGAGGCCCTGCGGCGGGCCGGGCTCGGTCCGCATGGAGAAGTCGTCGACGTAGAAGTCGTGGTCGTTGGAGTCCGTGCCGCCGGTGCAGGAGAAGTACATCCCGCTCCGGCCGAGGGCGAGGTTTGCGGTCGTGGCGGTGCACAGCCAGGTGTCCGGCTGGCCCTTTCCGAACTCCCACAGCCTGGCCCGGACGGTGCCGGAGCTGAGGGCCTGGGCGCGGAGGCGGTAACCGCTCGAACCGGCGGGTGGTCAGGGCCAGGCGGGCCTCGGCGTCGGGGGCGAAGACCGCCCGCAGCCGCTGGGCCCATGCCTTTCGGGTCTGGGCGGGCAGGTCGGGGGCGAGGCACTGGAGGAAGCCGCGCCAGCCGTCGAAGGAGATGCTCCGGGCGACCTTCTCGTCGGCCAGGTAGGTGTTCTCGACGTAGCGGGCGAGGATGCGTCGGGCGGCCTTGCCGTCGGTGCCGATGCTGGCGAGCTGGCCCGACATCCACAGCAGCTCGGCCGGGGTGGCGGAGGTCCAGGCGCCGGCCTTGACCAGCTCGGCGGACAGCTTCGCCGGGGCGTCCTTCCGGCCGAGGGCGACGAGGGCGGCGGCGAGCTGCTGGACCTCGCGGTGGCTGCGCTGCCGCAGGGCGGCCGGGTTGCCCGCGAAGGCCTAAGCGCGACTATGCCATGAGCCCCACGGCTCGTTGGGTGAATGCGACAGGTCTTCCGAACATGTTCATGCCCCCTTGAGGGCGAAGAGATGACTGGGAAAGACCCGAAGAACAACTGACCCAGCCCAAACAGCAAAACAACAGGTTGTTCAAAAGAAGCCGAATTAGGCCTTGACCGCCGCGCTTTCAGAGATGGCGTAGAGGATGTCCCGCACACTCACCCGCGCGGCCGCGGCCGGGCTGCCCGTGAAGGCCTCGCGCACGATTTCGGGAAGCGCTTTCTTCTGCTCTTTCGACAGCAGGCCGTCGATGTGAAGTATCAGTCGAAAGGCGTCGTGGGCCCGCATCTTCGCCATCGCCTCGGGGCTGTCGAGGCGGGTGGCCCACGCCCGCTCGATGGCCTTCCGCCGGAAGCCCGCGGCGTCCTCCCCCGGCCCGCCCAGCATCGCCAGCGTCAGCCAGGCCAGGTCCTTCGGCTTCAGCCGCCGCCAGCGGTCGGAGGTCCCAAACCACGCGGGGCCGACCGTGCGGGCCAGGTCCATACGTCCGAAGGCCTTCAGCGTCTGCCAAGCCGACTCGGCGGCGGAGAGCGGGGCCGGCTGCACTCGTTTCGGCACTGTTTTGCCAGCGAATGTGCCAACGCCAACGTGCCCATGCAGATGGTGATGGATTGGCTGGGCCATCGGGACTCCAGGATGGTGCGGTACTACTATCACCAAGCTGACCGGCGGGCGCAGGAGGAGATGAAGCGCCTCCGGCTGATCGGCGAGGAACCCTCCGCAGACGGTGAACGCGACGATCCACGCGATACGTCCGAAGACGTTGAGCATCAGAAACAGGAGCGGGACGGCGAGGCGGCAGCGTGCTCGTCCGTTGGCCCGCAGGAACCATAGAAGAAGGAGAAGGTGCCCGGTAGCGCGAGTGCAAGAGGCACAGGTGAAGGGCTCGAGATGATGAGCAGGACGAAGAAAAGCAGCGCAAGCGACCTGAAGCGGGACCTCAACGGTGGCCATCACGGCTCGCCACGCGACAGGCTGATTGGCACAGTGTTGGCACAGCCCACTGTGTCAATCAGAACGCCCCTCGCAAGATCCTTTTTTTCAAGGTCTTGCGAGGGGTGCTTTCGCTGCAACGGAGAGGGCGGGATTCGAACCCGCGGCAGAGGTGTGAACCCCTGCAACGGTTTAGCAAACCGTCGCCCGGAAAACGTAACTGCCGACGCTTCAAACGATTCCGGCGATGCCGCCCCAAGCGCTTCCCGCAACCTTTCACAGCCGCCGCAACCGCGCGCAGGAAATGACCCCGACCTGGCCGGGCTGGTCAAGGCGTGGCCGACGCTGCCGGAGGCGGTCAGGGTCGGTATGCTCGCGATGGTCAAGGCCCTGGACCGTGATGACGCGCCGCGAACGCTTGAGACTTGAGGGAAGCCCTTGACGGCGGGGCTAGGCTTTGTCCATGGGCCGAAAAGCGGTTCCTCTCCTGGCTGCCTGCCCCGTCGGTTTCTTCCTCTGGTCTTGGCGGCAGTGGCGGACCTGGTGGACCTGTCGCCGGTGAACGTGCCGGCCGGGAAGGTCCGTCGGGCCGGGCGGCGCCCTGGCCGTGCCGGTGAACCTGGCGGACCTGGCGGGCGGTGAAGCTCCACGGTCCCCCGCGCCCTTGGCCCGCCGGCGATGGTCCCGACGCCGGCGATGTCCGGGGCGAGCTTGTCGGCCTCCGCTGCCGGCCGGGGAAACATGCCCGCGCCCATGAGCGACGATCTTCCCCACTGGCCGGCCGACGTGCCCCAGGGCGAAGCCCTGGCCGTGCCGGCTAACCTCGCGGGCGGTGAAGCTCCACGGTCCCCCGCGCCCTTGGACCGCCGGCGATGTCCGGGGCGGGCTTGTAGGCGTTCGCTGCCGGGCGGGGAAACATGCCCGCGCCCATGAGCGACGGTCTTCCCCACTGGCCGGCCGACGTGCCCCAGGGCGAGGCCCTGGCGGCGCCGGCGGACCTGGCGGGCGATGGAGATCCTC
>CAZNSB010000323.1:0-6314 GCA_964575155.1 uncultured Planctomycetaceae bacterium
GGATCGTACCTACGCGCTCGAGCGGGATGCGCACCGTATAGCCCTCGGTTTCCAGCGAGACCTCGCTCAGGTCCGGATACTCGTGGTCGACCACCCGGAAGGGCAACCTCTCCGGCAGACCATCGCCAGCGCCCGTGACCCGGGCGAAGCTCCCGTCGCTATAGCGGAGGTAGCTGGCCACCAACTCCATTTCGAGGCCTTCATGCAGGGTCTGCGCAAGCGCTGCGACGAGCGCGGCCTGGCGCTGATCTGCGACGAGGTGTGGACGGCCCCGGCCCGGACGGGGCGGTGGTTCGCCTACCAGCACTTCGACATCGTCCCGGACATCATGACCCTGGGCAAGGCCACCGGAGGCGGCGTCCCGGTGGCGGCGTGCGTCGCCCGGGCGGAGCTGGCCGAGAAGATGGGCCCGGGCACCCACGGGTGCACCGTGGGGGGCAACCCCCTGTGTGCCGCGGCCGGTGCGGCGGTGATGAAGCTGATCGAGAGGGAGGGCCTCCTCGCCGCCGCCGAGCGGAAAGGGGCGGCCATCGTCGACGCCATCGAGCGGGCCGGCGTGGGCAAGGTCAAGGCCGTCCGCGGCAAGGGCCTCATGATCGGGATCGAGCTGGACCGCCCCGGGAAGGAGGTCTTCGCCGCCTGTCTGGACCGCGGCCTGATCATCAACTGCACCCGGGAGACGGTTCTGCGGCTGGCACCCCCGCTGACGATCGAGGAGTCGGACCTCTCCGAGGGGCTGGACATCCTCCTGGACGTCCTCGGCGAGTAGGCCCCCAACCGCCCGCAAGAGGGCAGCGAACGCGGCCGAAGCCCCCGTCTTGCCGCCGCCGGGCCGGCCGGGCCGCCTCGATGCTCAGTCGCCCTTGCCCGTAGCGGCGGTCAGGGGGCGGGCCGGCCGTTGGCCGACAGGATGCCGCGCAAGGCCCCGGCCTTCTTCTCGTCGATGGTCCCCTTGTCCAGGGCCAGTTCGACGGCCCGGTGCCCCAGCGCGCGGTACAGCGCCGCCAGCGGCGGGCGGGCCGCCGCCAGCGCCTCCAACTGCCGCGCCACCAGGGCCTCGTCGCCGCGCGCGATCGGCCCGGTCAGGGCCTTGGCCGGGCCCAGGGCCAGGGCGTTGTCGACGGTGGCGCGGACGATCGGCTCGAATGCGGCGGCGGCGAGGTCGCGGTCGATGCCGGCGCGTTCGGCGGCCTCGAGGGCGGCGTCCAGGAGGGCGGTGAGGTAGTTGCAGGCCATCACCGCGGCGGCGTGGTAAAGCGGCTTCGCCGGCGTCGCCAGCCGGACCGCCCTGGCCCCCACCGCCTCGGCCAGCGCCTCCAGGACCGCCACCGCCGCCCCGTCGCCCTCGCAGAAGCAGTACGTCCCGGCGAACCTCTCGACGGCCTCGCCCACGGCGGGGAAGGTCTGGAGGGGGTGCACGGACCCCACCGCCGCCCCGCAGCGGTCACGGGCCGGAGAAAGCACCTCGCTCGACAGCGCCCCGCTGCAATGGGCCGCCACGCACCCGCTCGAGAAGCCGCCGGCCTCGGCGAGCTGCCGGCACACCCGCCCGATGGCGTCGTCGGGGACGGTCAGGAGCACCAGTCCGGCACCGCGGGCGATCCGGTCGGGCGGGCCGGCCCGGACGCCCGGGCCGATCGCCTCGGCCGCGGCGCGGGCCCTTCGCAGGTCGCGCCCGGCGACGCCGGCCACCGGCCAGCCCGCCCGCCCCGCCAGGATCCCCAGCGTGGTCCCCACCACGCCGGGGCCGATGATCGCGATGTCCGGTCTGTCGGTCATGTGGTCGTGGACGGCCCCGCGGGCGGGCGGGGTCACTTCAGCGGGCCCAGGCGGTGGCGCTTGCGGATGTCGCCGGCGGCGGCGTAGGAATGCCGGTCTTCCTTCAGGACCGAGGCAAGGTTGCTGGTGGTGACCTGGAGCCTCTCGGCCGCCGCCGACAGCCGACCCCCGCAGGCGTCCAGCAGGTCCAGCAGGAACTGGACGACCGGCCAGAAGCGGCGGTCCTTCCTGCCGACCGCCAGCCGCCGGGGCGAGTGCGTGTGAGCCTTTTGCGGGACGAACAGGCACGAGGCGACCACCTCCGGGACGCTCACGTCGTCGGGGTCCAGCCGGCGCCGGAACTGGCAGGCGATCTTCATCCGCAGCCGACTCAACGCCGTCCGCCGGTTCTCCTGCTGCGAGCGGGCGTCGAAGGCCTGGACGGTGATGCCGGTCGGCCCGTGGTGCAGCGTCACGGCCGTGGAAACCTTGTTCCGGTGCTGCCCACCCGGGCCGGAGGCGCGGTGCGTCCTGGCGCGGCACTGGGCCAGCAGCGCCCCGTCATCCAGCGCCAGGTACTCGACGTCGGATTGTCCGCTCCGCTCCGCCATGATCGGGACGAACCTATCATCGCGGAGGCCTGCGCGCGGAGCAACGCCAAAGTGCCGGCCCCGGTCGGCGCGGCTGCGTCGGGTGGCACCTGCCTGCACGCCGTGTTCCAGCCGCCCGGTGAGGTCATGCGCTCGCCGTCGCCGACGGGACGCGGAGGGTGATGTGCTCGTCGTGGGGCTCGCGCTCGCAGCGGACGACGTACTCGTGCTCGGCGGCGGTGAGGGTCTCGACGTGGGTGTGGAGTCGGCGGCCGACGTCGGGGTGGACCTCGTACCACGCGTGCTCGACCATCAGGGGGGGCTGGCACGGGCCGGCCTCGCCTGGCCGCGGCACGTCCGCGGGCACGTAATGTCCCATCATGCGGAAGCCGTTGGCGCCCTTCTTCGCGGAGAAGCGGACGTACCCGCAGCGGTTCTCGCCGGAGAAGCGGCCCTCGCCGAAGACGCCGAAGTGCCACCCGCGCTCGTCGATGACGATCTCGCGCTCGGCGACGGGGCGCCAGGGGCCGGCGGGGGCGTCGGCGATCTCGATCTTCGCCGCCGTGCCGTCGTATTCCTCGTCGGGCTTTCGGCCCTCGATCACGGCGTAGGCCCGCGCCCACGCCATCCGGCCGCCCTCGGGGGCGGACAGCTCATAGGTCGCCTGCCACGGCCTGGAGGCGTCGGCCGGAATCAGCCGCTCCCACGAGCCCGGCTCGTGCCGCAGGTTCGCCGTGGCGAAGGCCTTCGCCGGCCAGTCCTTCTCGTCGGTGCGGGTCTCGATCATGATCGGGCGCGTCGGCAGGCCGTAGCGGTCGCCGCTGTGGAAGCTCATGCGGTTCTCGCCGGCGTTCTTGAGCGCCGGCAGCGAGTGCGGGCTGACCATGAACCAGAGGTGGGTCCGGAAGGACTTGAGCGTGGCGCCCCGGCCGGTGAGGGCGAACCGCAGGCGCAGGCGGTAGCGGGCGTCGGCCAGCTCGGTGAAGTCGACCTTGCACTCGACCGTCTCGCCGGTGCCCTGGGCGGCCCAGAGCGTCTGCCAGGTGTTACTTCGCTCGGGCGCGGCCTGGATTTCGGCGGCGGTTCCTTCGGGCAGGTCGAACGCAGCCAGGACCGTCGCCCCGTCGGCGGGCGGGACGCGGCGGAGCGGGTCGGGGATGCCGCAGTAGACGTAGGGCGACTCGAAGGCGAAGACGGCCGAGGCGGCGTCGCCGTCGCAGACGAGCCCGGCGTCGGTGAGGCTCAGCCCCTCGATCTCGTCAGCGCCGCACTCGACGTCGCGGCAGTCCGGCGAGAGCCTTGGCGCGTAGCGGAAGACGCCGTTGCCCCACTGCCGGCGCGGCCAGAAGCGCTCGGTGGGCCCCTCCGGCCCGGTCTCGCTGCGGTAGCGTGTGAACATGGCCGGGTAGTTCGGGAAGACCACCCACCGCCCGCGGTGGTGGAACCAGCGCGTCATCTCCTCGCCCGGGCGGAGGCGGAAGTCCATCGAGTGGACCTTCTCCTCGAGCGCGTCGGGGTAGCTGGGGGCGACCTTGTACAGCTCGGCGAAGCCCTCCGGCGGCCGGTCGGGGATGTGGTAGGGAACCGACGGGTTGGGCTGGTCGGAGACGAGCGTGGGGTCCTCGTAGGTGTCCTGCCGGGAGGCGATGATGTGCTCGTCGGGCGGGCGGAGGCGGTGGAACATCTGGATGTCGGCGTCGAAGTAGTGCCACCGGCCGTCGTAAGAGACCTCCGTGCCCTCGTGGCCGCGGATGTTGGCGATGCGCGACTCGAACCCCGCCGCCCGAAACAGCATCGCCAGGACGTGGGCGTGGATGTGGCAGATGGCGAAGCCGTACACGTTGAAGATCTTCAGCGGGTCGTAGACGTCCCTGCCCCAGAACATCTCCTGGGCGGGGCAGTAGTGGAAGATGCCCAGGTCGTGGTCCACCATGACCTGCCACAGTGCGACGGCCAGCTCCTGCCCGCTCTTGCCGGCGAAGCGCGGGTCGTTGACCAGGCTCTCCAGGGTGGAGAAGTCGGGCACGTGCTCGGAGACGATCCACGGGGTGTATCGAACCATTCTCGATCTCCAGTTTCCAGTTGTCGATTGCGGTGCGACAGGCCGGCGGCCCGGGGCATTCTATGCCAGAGACCCGGCAGGGCCAAGCGATGAGAACGCCCGGTCTTTCGTCTGTCCCCTGGAGCCGCGAACTGCGCGAACACGGGAACCGGGCCGCGGAAGGAAGTTTTTTCGGATGAAGGCCCTTGAAGGCGCGGAGAGAGGAGGATACCATTAGTTAGGAGTCTGTTTGGATTCGGGCGCGGTTGGATGTTGGCGGTAATATGCAGCGAAGAGACCACTTGCGGCAGGATGGACGGCGGTCATGAAGGTCGAGGAAATCGGCGAGCCCATCCGCGTGCTGGCTGTCTTCAGCGGCGGCGGCGTCGAGCCGATCCGCTTCCGCTGGGCAGGGCGGACGTATCGGGTCGAGGCGGTCAACGGCCGGTGGGTCGACCGCCATGGCGAGGGATACTCACTGTACTTCAGCGTCCAGGCGGGCGAGGAGACCTTCACCATTCATTTCTCGAGCGTCCAGGTCCAATGGTGGCTGGACCAGGTGGCCGTCGCCGGATAGACCTCGGCGGCGCCGGCGGCTGGCCTCGAGCTCGGCGGTAACGGCGTCGGCCAGCCCTTCGGCACGGCGACGGAGCCCACGGCCTTGGCGTCCGTCGCCGCGATCTTGCGGAGGATTTCCAGGCGGTCCCGCAGCCGGGCGTGGTCCAGGTTGCCGACGACACCGTCCAGGCGGCTCTTGTGCCCCTGCCGCTTCCACCAGCCCTTGACGTCGGCGATGACCTTCCGGCGGATCTCCGGCTTCTCATTGGAGAGGTACGACCTGGTGCTCGAGCGGACGTAGAACCGGACGTCGAGAATCTTCTCGATGCACTCGATGGCGACGTCCTGGACGCGCAGGATCGTCCGCGACCAGATGAAGGCCCGCCGGAAGCCGACGGACCGCGTCACCCGGCGGTCGGTGAGGCGCTCGATCAGCGCCGGCACCGCCGGCCGGCCGATCTTCACGATCGCGTCGCTGAAGCGGGTCCGCTGGCCGAACCGCAGCGTCCGGCAGCGGCCGGGCTGGCTGCACTGCACGCCGCGAACCTCCGGGAACCTCCCGATGTAGTACGCGATCCGCTCCGGAAGCGGGAGCTTCTCCGGATCCTTGGCTTCGCCGCCGGCGCGGCGCTTCTCCTGGGCCACCTGTTTCGTCAGGACTTCGACCAGGTCCAGGAGCTGATCGCGGTACGGGCTCAGGGCGTGGATGCGGAGCGTCTTCCGCCAATGGGCCAGCAGCTCCTCCCGCGGCCTGCCGGCCTGGAGCATGGCCACGCCGCGAAAGAACGACTTCCAGGCATCCTCGTCCGGGCCGAGAACGAAGCTCAGGCCTCGCCACTTCATCGTCTTCCGGACGAATGTCCTGGCCAGCTCGCGCTTGCCCAGGCAGGCCGCGGCGTAGGCGTGGTAGGGCAGGTGCGCGCCGCCGCCCTGGCGCAGGTCCTCGGCGGTGAACTTGCCGACGAACTTGAAACGCGGCGGGCGCCTGGCATGCGGGCCGGGGGTCTTGAAGTACCTTGCCAGCTCGGCCAGCTCGCGGGCGTAATCGAAGACTTCGACCTTGGGGAAATCATTCCTGGCGACCCGCACCGGCGCGAAGCGCATGACCAGGACGATCCATTCATCCCCGCCGCCTCGCATGCGCCACGCGTTCAGGAACTCTCCGGTGCCGTCGCAGTGCAGCCGCACACGCTGGAACTTCCTCAGGTCCGGCCAGAGGACCTTTCGCAATTGCTCCAGGTCGCGAAGGCTCTGCGCCCGCAGGTCCACGCCGCGGCGCTTCGTCACCGGGCAGGCCTGGATGGCCTCGCGGAGGATCGCGTAGGTCGCCTGCGACATGGGCACGCGCGGGATGGCCTCGTCGGCGG
>CAZNSB010000324.1:0-6290 GCA_964575155.1 uncultured Planctomycetaceae bacterium
TCGCTGCCCCAGACGGCCTCGACGCGGTCGAACTGGACCATTCGGCTGACGGTGGTGCGGCAGATCCCGGTGATCTTCTCGATGATCGCGCCCACCAGGTCGCGCTGCTCGTGCAGCGCGTAGCACAGCGTCTCGTACCCCATCAGCCACGTCGTCCACTCCGCGAAGTGCGCGTTGCACGTGGGGATCACGCACATGTCGTCCGGCAGGTTCTTCTCGTACCAGACAAGCGAGCGGTCCGGGGCGCCGGCCGCGTCCGGCCAGGGGTACCTCTCGAAGTCCTCCCACGACGTGATCGGGCCCGCGTGCTCGTCCTGATAGTATCGCCCCCCCTTCCGCGCCAGATCGGCGGTGTCTTCGGCGGCCTTCCAGTGAAGCGGCATCTCCACCGGGATCCGCGTGAAGACGTGGTCGTACCCCAGGAACCGCTGAATGGCGACGTGGCGCTTCTCGGCGAAGTACGGGTCGGCTTCGGACAGGCCTTTGTCCAGGTCGAAGCGCCGGCAGATCGCCTCCTGGACCTCGCCGTCCAGGAACAGTTCCATGTAGTGTACCCGGCTGGGGGTTCCCTCCCGGCGGAGGTTCCCCAGCAGGGCCTGGGCGTCCGGCTGGGGGCCTGTTGTCAGTTCAACCATGGGAGAGTTCCCTTGCCGTGCCTGAGATGGAATAGTAAGTACCGCTGCGCGGGGCGGAGTGCAATACCCGCTCCCGGGAAAACCCGGCCGGTAGGGTGGGCAACTTGTTGCCCACGGAATGGCTACCGGGCTGGCGGTGGCGCAGGCGCAGTACCCCGTCAGGGAGCTGGCCGATCTGCTCGGCTGCTTTCTCGCGCCCTCACTGCATCCTACGCGCGCCGCCGGGGGCCTGGTAGTAGGTCTTCCCGTGCTGGCGCCTGGCCGCCGCGGCGCCCTCTTCGGCGAGGGCCTCGACGATCTTTGCGGCCTCCTGGCGGTGGCAGCGGAGGGCGGCGGCGAGGTCGTCGATGGTGCAGGGGCGGCGGCGGATGACGGCGAGGGCGTCTTCCCGGCGGACGTTTCCGGCCCGGGGCTCCGCGGCCGCGGGGGAGGCGATGATCCGCGCCCGCCCGCCGAGCATCTGGCGGATCCTCTCCAGTGCCTGGGGCGCCAGCGGCCTGGGCCCGGCCTCGGCCGGGGGGCGAGTGACCGTGTTCAGGTCGATCGCGTCGGGGCGGATCGGGTCGATGGCGGCCTTGAGAGAGGCGATCTGCTCGTCGCTGTCGTTGACCCCGGCGACCAGGAGGATCTCCAGCCGGATTTGCCCGGCGTACTCTCGGCGGAGGGCCCGGAGCCCCTCGAGAACCCCCGCGAGGGTCACCCCGCGGCAGGGGCGGTTGACGCGGGCGAAGGTCTCCTCGTCGCCGGCGTCGAGGCTGGGGAGGATCAGGTCGGCCGGAAGCAGCCCCCGGCGGACCTCCGGGTCGCTCAGCAGGGCCCCGCTGGTCAGCACCGCCGGCGGGATCTCGGTCATCTCCTTGACGGCGGCGACGATCCGCCCCAGCTCCGCGTGCAGGGTCGGCTCCCCCGAGCCCGACAAGGTGACGTAGTCGGCCTCGACCCCCGCCGAGAGGACCGCGCCCAGCTCGGCCAGGACCTCTTCGGTGGGCTGGTAGACGTCCCGCCGGGCGGTGTGGACGGTGGTGGGCCCGACCTGGCAGTAGACGCAGTCGAAGGGGCAGACCTTATAGGGCATCAGGTCCACGCCGAGGCTCCGGCCCAGCCGGCGCGACGCCACCGGGCCGTAAACGTATTTTCGCTGCCTGGCATTCATCGCGTCGCGGTGCTGCTTCGGCCGGGGGGGTATTCCAGCGGAGGCTTGCCTCGGCGTCGGCGGAGGTCGGCCTGCATGGCGATGATCCGCCGGCGGACCTCGGCGAGGAATTCCCGGGCGGAGAACCCGGCCACTTCGTCGTGGTGCATGGGGCGGCAGTAGGCGACGACGATGCTTGCGATGGTCGGGAGGAGGCTGGACCTGGGCCAGACCTCGTAAGCGCCGTCGATGGCCACGGGCACGACCCACTCGGCGGCCCGGCGTGCCAGCAGTGCGACGCCCGGCAGGAAATCGGCGACCCTCCCGTCGAACGTGCGGGTGCCCTCGGGAAACACCACCAACTGCCCGCCCCGCTTCAGCCTGCGGAGTGCCTCCTTCATCGCCCCGGGGTCGGCCTTGTCACGCTTCACGGGGAAGGCGTTCAGAGAGCTGATCCACTGCGCGAAAACCGGCACGCGGAACAGGCTGGCCCTGGCCATGAAGTGCATCGGCCGCTTCAGCGACAGGCACACGATCGCCGGGTCGATGAAGCTCTGGTGGTTGCACAGGTACAGCACCGCCCCGGTCGTCGGCTCGTAGTGGCGGTTGAACACCTCCAGCCGCCACAGGGCCGTGGCCAGGACCTGGTATCCCGTCCGGCAGAATCGGTACCACAGGTTCGGCCGGGCCATACCCTCCGGCAGCCGCCACTCCCCCAGCCGGGGGTTCGGGTATGAGGGCAGGCCTTTCATCGCGCCGCTTCCACCCGGCGGAGAAGCTCCGCCGTCACCTGCTCGATGCTCATCTCGGTGGTGTCGATCTCGACGGCGGCTTGGGGCTTGACCAGCGGGGCGACGGCGCGGGTGCGGTCGCGCCCGTCGCGGGTGAGGATCGCCTCGAGCACGTCCTCGTAGCGGACGTCCTGGCCGTCGGCGGCCATCTCCTCGTGCCGACGCCGGGCGCGGACGGCCGGGGAGGCGTCCAGGTAGAACTTCAGGTCGGCGTCGGGAAAGACCACCGACCCCTGGTCGCGTCCCTCGGCGACGACGCCGCCGGTCCTCTCGGCCAGCTCGGCGCCCATTCGCCGCTGCATCTCCACCAGCACCTTCCGCACGCCCGGGGCGCGGGCGAGGTAATGAGAATGGTTGCTGACGCCCGCCGAGCGGATCTCCCGGGAGACGTCCTCGCCGTTGAGAATCGCTCGGGTCTGCTCGCCCGCCTGCTCCAGGTGGAGGTCCAGGCCCGCCGCCAGCTCGGCCAGGGCCCTCTCGTCGGCCAGGTCCGCCCCCGCGCGCAGCGCCGCCAGCGTCGCCGCCCGGTAGGTCGCGCCGGTGTCGAGGTAGGCGATCCCCAACGCCTTGGCCAACTCGCGGGCGGCGGTGCTCTTGCCGGACCCGGCGGGCCCGTCGATGGTGATGATCATGCGGCCGTTATACCGCAACGCCGCGCGGCGCGGAAGGCCGCAGCAGGCCGGCCGCTACCGCCAGTAGTAATTCCACGTGTACTTGACAGTCACGCTCTTCCCGCCGTCCAGCTTCAGGGTCCACTTCACCCGCCCGACGCCGTTGAAGTGGTGCCACCAGTGCGGCCAGCTATGCCAGCTCCACCGCCGCTGACCGGTAGGGATGAACGAGGCGTCCTCGAAGATGTTGACCATCTCGACGACGCCCTTATGATCCGCCTCGCTGACGTTGCCGAGCACGTGCCGGGTGACCTCCAGGTCGATGGCGTGGTCGCGGTGGTTGGTCAGCTTGATCGTCCCCGTCAGGTCGATCCGCCCGTACTTGTAGTTGTTCCAGGTAACGGCGTTGGGCGTGCGCTTGGTTTCCTTGTCGGTCTTCTTGACGCCGACGTCGACGGCCGCGGTGATGAGCACGTCGACCTCCGCCCCGATCGGCGTGTACTTCAGCAGCCCCTGGGCCAGCACGCGCTCGCCGCGGCAGATCAGCGCCGGCGCCGTGGTCAGCGGGACCTTGCTCTTGTTGGCCAGCCGGATCACGTGCATGACCCTCGCCGCCGTCATCAGCTTGGCGATTTCGGCCTGCTGGCGACTGCTGAAGTGCCGCCGCAGCTCCGGTGGGGGGGTGTAGGCGATGTCCAGCGTGTGCACGTCACGATACGTGAGCTTCAGCTCCGCCACCGGCAGCGTCATGCGCTGGCCCTTCTTCAGGGTGACGTGCTCGACGGCGAAGATGAACAGGTCCTCGCTGGGCTCAGACCCCGCCACCTCCGGGCCCAGATCCGGGGGCCGCGGACCCGTCGGCCGGCGCGGGACGAACGCCGTCTGCGTCATGAGGGTGTTAGACATCTGGTCGAAGCTGGAATCCGGCCGGAAGTACTGGGAGAGCTTCGCCATTTGGCGCTGAAGGGAGATGGGGTCGACTACGTCCTTGAAGGCGAAGCTGGGTACGCCGACGACCAGGTGACAGGTGACGTCGGTCAGGTCGGTCAGCTCGTTGATCAGCACCGCCTGGAGCTGCACGCGGGCGTTGCCCTTGCCGTCGATGGTGACCTTGTAGTGGGGGATCCAGCGGACGCCTTTCTGCACGTAGATCATGCCGACCTCAGCGGCCTTGGCCGGCTTGGCTTTGGCCCAGTTGAGCTTCAGCGTCAGCAGGTTGCGGAACTCCTCGCCGGCGGCCTTGGTGGCCGGGGGCTTCTTGAAGGTGATGTCCTGTATCCGGCCGATGTCGACCGCCTTGGTGCCCTCGACGGTCTTCAGCAGGATGATGCTGCCCTTCTGGGGCAGCTTCTCGCCGGAGTTCGGCGGGCTGGTCGCCTCGAGTTCGGCCCCGCTGCGGACCGGCAGGGAGAGTATCCGGGCCGGATACGTCAGCGGCGCCGCTTCCTTCCCGGCCGGGCGCTCGGTGATGGTCGCGTCTTTGCCCACGTTGGCCTCGATCAGCTCGCGCAGGTTCAGCGCCGTCCGCTTGATGAGCACCTTCCGCTTGCTGGCGACCACGGCGGTGAGCTTGACCTTCTTGTCGGCCGAGTACGGCCAGAACGTCCCCAACACCGGCGTGGGCAGGTAGTCCATCACCACGTTCCCCGCAGCGTCCGTCGCCATCTTGCCCTCGTGCAGGACGAAGGCGTGCCCGTCCTTGAAGACGGTGATCTCCTTGACGGGCATCTTGGCCAGCGCGCTGAGCGGCGCGGCCTTCTCGGCCGGGCAGGCTGCGACCAAGAGAAGAAGTCCGACGGCTGCGATGAGGAGCTTGCTTCGGGCCATGGCGTTCTCCTTTCTTCGTGGTTCCGCGTCGGCGGCAGTATCGCATAAGATGGCCGGGCCGAGTGTAAAAAGAGTGTAACAAGCCGCCCGCGCCCGGGCGGGGAGGCACACCGTGCTGGTCGAGCGGTACGGCTTCCTGGGCGGGGTCAGCCTTCCGTCTCGTTGAGATGCTTGCGGATGGCGTCGTTGACCTGGCGCATCACGTCCACGTACTCGACCTGGGCGGCGGTGAGTTTCTTGAAGGTCGCCGTCGCGACGAGCTTGGCGTGCAGCTCATCGAGCTTGCGCTTGTCTTCGGGCTCGACGGGCTTCTCATCGGCCTCCAGTTGACCGATCCTGCGGGCCTGTTCCTGGTATTCCCTGAGCAGTTGGGTCGTTTCCGTCTCGGCTTCCAGTGCCTTTTGGGCTTCGCGCAGCGCCGCCGCCTGCGGCGAGCCGGCGATCGCCCTGCCCAGCCTTTCCGCCATGGCCGTGATGTCTTCCACGTCGTTTCTCCTGGCAGTGTCCGGCGGTGTGTTCTAGGATGAGTCATTATGCCCGAACGCTACGTGGAAGCCATCATGAAATACCTCGCCGGGCGGGGCCACCAGCCGCTGAAGCCCCGGCAGCTTGCCCGGCAGATGGGTGTGGCCAAGGCCGACTACGGCACGTTCCGCGAGGCCATCAAGGTCCTCCGCGACAGCGGGCGGGTGGTGCTGGGGGCGGGCAACGCCCTGACGCTGCCGGAGATGAGCGGGCGGGTGGTCGGGACCTTCCGCGCGAACCCGCGCGGGTTCGGGTTCGTGATCCCCGAGACCCCCAACGCCCACGGCGACCTGTACATCCCCCGCGGCGCCGCCGCCGGGGCCATGACCGGCGACGAGGTGCTCGCCAGGGTGCGAAAGCGCGGGAAGCGCGGCGGGGAGATGATCTACCACGGGGAGGTGGTCCGCATCCTCCGCCGAGGCGCCAGCCGAGTGGTCGGAACCCTCCAGGTCTCCGACGGCGCCTGGTTCGTCATGCCCGACGGGCGCGCCTTCACCCAGCCCGTGGTCATCGCCGACGTCGGCCCCGGGGCCAGGGGCGGGCAGAAGGTCGTCGCGGAGATCGTCGAGTACCCCGCTCCCGGCAAGCTGGGGCGGGGGGTGATCACGGAGAACATCGGCGCCGCCGGAGGGATCGAGGCGGAGACGTTGTCGGTCATTCGCGCCCACGGGCTGGCGGACGAGTTCGGCGCCGAGGCCCTGGCCGAGGCCCGCCGGGCGGTGAAGGCCTTCGACCCCGACGACGACGCCGCCGGGCGGGAGGACCTCAC
>CAZNSB010000325.1:0-6255 GCA_964575155.1 uncultured Planctomycetaceae bacterium
AGGAAGATGCTCAGCCCGTTGGCCATGCCCGGCAGGACCAGTGCGGCGAAGGTGTTCAGCAGACCCAGCTCCTTCAGCAGCAGGAAGTTGGGAATCATGGTCACCGCCGGCGGGAAGGCCATGGTGGCCATGCAGAAGAGGATGACCTTGTAGGTGCTGGGCAGCTTGTACCGGCTGAGGGCGTAGGCGGCGATGGGGTTGACGATCAGGGAGGTGGTGATGGCCAGCAGGCAGTAGATGATCGTGTTCAGGAGGCTGCGCCCGTGGAGGAAGATGTAGTCGGCGACCTGTCTGTAGTTGGCGGTGAGGAACTCGCCGCGGATGGCGGATCGGTTGGCCTGGAAGTCGGCATAATCGACCTGGCGGGTGGGCGTAGGCAGGAGGTCGAAGGCGGCGTAGCTGCCCTGGTGGGCGCGGTTGAGGGCGGCGAGGTCGTGGTGGTACTTTCGTCGGAGGAAGTCGCGGAAGTCGAACTCCGGCCCGGTGAGGACGATGTGCTCGGCGGGGGCGGTTTTGACGAACTCGGCCCAGTCCACCAGCCGGTCGTCGGCGTGGATGTAGTCTTCGGGGAAGGTGGCGTCTTCGAAGGAGGCGAAGCGGGCGTCGTAACGCAGGTTGAGCATGTCGAGCTTGCCGGCGTAGCGCCGGCGGAGGAATTCCACGAACCGCCCGCGGGCCTCCGGGCGGATGCGAAGGTACTGGAGGTTCAGCTCCTCGCGGACGAAGTGTTCCCAGTCCCTCCGCTGTAGCCTTTGCCCGGCCCATTTGATGACGGGCTCGACGGCGTCGGCGGCGACCAGGGCGTGGGCCGCCTGGCGGAGGAAGTCCACCGGCTGGGCGACGGCGGCCGCCAGCACGGTCGGGGCGGCGTGACCGGCGACGGCGACGACTGCGTCGGTGCCGGTGGCGAGGGCCTGGAAGGGCGCGGGCGGGGGGTGGACCTCCGGGACGGTGCGGGGCAGGACGATGTCGCGGCAGCTCTTCCAGTCGGTGCGGTGGGGCGCGTTGTACTCGACGGCCTCCCGCCCGTAGATCGCCTCCAGGTACCCCTGGACGTACACGCCGTCGAGGCTGGTGTACATGCGGAACCAGGTGGGCCGGCCGGCCTTGAACTGGTAGAACTGCTGCTCCAGGGCGCTGCCGGAGAGCTGGTACCGGCGCTCGGTGAGGCGTTCGACGACGCTGCCGACGCCGATCCAGCCCAGCGCCTGGGCGTCGAACCTGCGGTTGTAGTCCTGGATGTCCCCGCCGCACAGGTCCATGAGGTGCTTCCGAAACGCCCGGTGCTGCCACAGCCGCATGCGGTCGCCGGTGTGGGCGGTGTAGCCGAGGTAGTAGTAGCTGGTGGGGACGCGGGCTTCGAATTCCTTCCAGTCGGCGACGCGCCCGGCGTGGACCGCGGCCGGGGGGTCGACGGTGCGGAACTCGAACGCCTTGACGCGGTTGAGGGCGTTGTAGAGGGTGGGGTTGTTGTTGTACTTGCACTCGAGGTGTTTTCGGTACAGGACGAGGTCGTCGTGGATGAAGGCGGGGAAGACGTCGAAGTCGTTCTTGTCGACGTCGGTCTTGAAGGATCCGGAGACCATCAGCAGGAAGGGATACACCATGGTGACGGCGCCGGCGATGAGGATCGCGTAGATCAGTCCGGTCAGAAGCCTGACCGCTGCCGACTTCCTGCCGACGACCGATATCAACGGCATGGTTCGGTTCCCGGGCAGCTTACGCGGCGGTGCGGAACTCCACGCGCGACAGCCGACGCAACTGGAAAACGGTGAATCCAATCAGCATCGCGCCGAGCATCCAGGCGGTGGCGGTGGCCATGCCGAACCGCAGATACACGAACGCGTCAAAGAACACCTTCAGGGCGAGCACCTGGGTGGCGCCGGCGGGCCCGCCGCCGGTCATGGCCAGGATGTACCCGGCGACGCGGAAGGCGTTGACGACGGCGCCGATGAAGTTGATCAGGATCAGCACCTTGATGGTGGGGATGGTGATGTGGCGGGCCTTGCCGAGGAACCCCGCCCCGTCGAGGTCGGCGGCCTCGTACAGGTCCTCGGGGATGGTCTTGAGTGCGGCGAGGTAGATGAGGCATCCCGGCCCCATCCCGGCCCAGACGGTGGGCAGGATGATGCAGAACATGGCCCAGGTGGGGTCCTCCAGCCAGCGCTGGTGTTTGAGGGGCAGCTCGACGGAGGTCAGAAACGCCGCCGACCCGGCCAGGGCGAGGGCGCCGATGCTCACCAGGACCCACCCGGCGGCGGTGCGGCCCTGCCTGAGGTTGAAGTAGGCGGCGACGGCGAAGGCCGCGACGATCGCCGCCGCCAGCGCATACAGCCCCCACGGCGGGATGCCGGTGATGAGCTGGTTGAACAGCCCGCGCTTGCTGGGCTCGAAGAAGCTCTTCCACATCAGCATGACCACCAGCCCGGAGATCACCGCCGGCAGGTAGTACAGGGTGCGGAAGAGGATCTTCCCCTTGGGGATCTCGTGGAGCAGGATGGCCAGGACGATGGGCGTGAAGAAGCCCATGACGATGGCCAGGAAGGCGTACCACAGGCTGGTCCGCAGGGCCTTCCAGAACTCGCCGTCCCACAGGATGTTGGCGAAGTTGTCCAGCCCGACCCAGCGGCTGGGCCTGATGATGTGGTAGTCCTGGAAGGCCATCGTCGCCCCCCGGAACATGGGCACGTATTGCCACAGGGCGATGGTGACCAGCGCCGGCACCAGCAGGCAGTACGCCAGCCAGTACCGCCGGAACATCCACCCGCCCTTGGCCCCGGCGGGGGTGAAGACCTTCACGATGTACGCGAACAGCCCCACGAACCCCGCGGCCATGGCGACGGCGACGATCAGGGCAACGATCCGACGCTTCCGCATCTCCGCCGGCGGGACGTTGCCCATCATCTTCACGTTCGCCCGCTCCACCCATGTGCCCAGGATCTCGCCGACGCGGGCGCGGACCTGCTCGCCGGCCTCCGCCCGAACCTTCTCCAGCTCGGCGGCCAGCTCCCCCTCCGGCATGTCCGGGCGCTGCTTCCGCAGCCGCTGCCTGGCGGACTCGGCCGCGTCGTATGCCCGGTGCCCGAGCTTTTCCAGCATCATCTCGTCGATGGGGCAGGTCATGTATTTGTAGACGTTCTGGCAGTTCCGCCCGTAGGGCTCCGGCTCGCCGTGGGTCATGGCCTGTTCGAAGGCGTCGCGCCAGCTTTTGGGGATGCGTCGGAGGTAGTCGGTGTACCCCAGCTTCTGGAGGTACCGCGGGTTTGCGAACATCCCGTACCCGTTCTCCACCATCACCCGCGTGCGGATGGCCTTGGCCTCCGGCGAGCCGATGAAGTGGACGTACTTCCACGCCGCCTCCAGCACGTCGCGGCCCTTCTTGGCGGCGCCGCTGAAGATGCCGCACATCGTGCAGTTCAGCTCGCTGGCGAGCTTCCCGCCCGGCCCGGCCGGGACCGGCGCCAGGCCCACCAGCTCCGGGTTGATGTCGGCCAGCATGTCCTCGGCGAAGTAGATCTCGCGCATGGCGATGCGGCCCTGCGACCACATGGTGGTCGCCGTGGTCTCGTCGCGGAACGTGACCCCCTCCACCAGGTCGCCCGTCCGCGGGTGCACCCACGGCTCCTGCACCATGCGGAGGACGAAGTGGTAGGCGTCGACGCACGCGGGGCTGTCGAACGTCACCACCCAGTTGTCCTCCCCGGTGTCCTTCATCACCTCCCCGCCGGCGGAGACGATGAAGCTGTAGAAGTACCACGCCCAGTGCACGTACGACGGCATGAGGTAGCCGTACCGGCCCTTCTCCGGGTCGGTGCACCTGCGGGCGAATTCGTACAGCTCCTCCCAGTCCTTGGGCGGGCGGTTGGGGTCCAACCCGGCTTCCTGGAAGAGGTCCTTCCGCCAGATCAGGCCCTTGATGAGGTTGCTGTAGGGCAGGGCCCAGTAGTGCTTGTCGGGGTCCTCGCCGGTGCGTTTGTCCGGCCCCCATCGGTGGACGACCTTCTTGACCTGCGGAAGCAGCCGCTCTTTCTGCTCGTCCTCCGGGAGCTTCTCAAACCATTCGTCGAGCGGGTACAGGAAGCCTTCCTGTATGTACGTATCTGATTGGCGGAAATTCACATAGATCACGTCGGGGCTGACGCCGCCGGCGATGGCCATCAGCGGGCGGGTGTCCATCGCGCTCATCTCGGGGATGGTGATGCCCGTGGGGCTGGTGAGCCTGATGTGCGGGTACTTCTCCTTGAACCGCCGCAGGATCGCCCGGGTGCACTTGGCGCCGATGCTGGTGTCCTCCGGCCGCGGCAGCGACCAGACCGTCAGATGGACTTCCTTCACCGGCCGCGTGCCCGCGCCGGCGCGAACGAGCGCCACCGGCCACGCCAGCACGGCGATGGCCGCGATACAGCATGCCGCTCTTGCCGGAACGATGGTCATTCGCCGGGCCCGCCTGGACAGCTAGGTCGGCATAGAGTCGTCGGTGATCTCGACCGGCCGGATTTCCTCCGGCCGAATGCCTTCGGTCGGACTCTTGGGAATCTCGAAGGTCCCGTTGACGCTGCCGCTGGGCCGGTTGCCCGCCACCAGCCGGAAGCAACGTCCCGCCGGCGGCAGGTGGACTTCGACCGTGAGCGGGAACGCCGTGCCGGGCTCGGTCTTCCGGTACGCCACGTCGATCCGGTTCTCGCCGACGCGGAGCACGCCCAGCCCGCCGGGCTCCCCGCCGGCCACCACGCCGAAGAGCCTCTGCCCGAAGGAGCTGCCGCCGCCCCAATCCAGCGCCACCCCGTTGACGGCGATGGTCACCTCGTAATCGTACGCCGAGCACTCCAACACCGCCGACACCTCGGTGTCGCACCCCTCCATCATCGATGCGAAGCTGTCCGCCGGCTGCAACTGGAGCATGGGCTCGGTTTCGAGGAGCTGCTTCGCCTTGGCCTGGAGGTCCTCGCCGCACTCCAGCTCGAAGCCGTGAATCGCCCCGTCCAGCGACACCTTCCACCCGCCGGCGGTCTTCCGGAACGGCGTGAGGACGACGGCCACCTCTTTGGGATTGTCGGGGTTGACCCAGGTGCAGTAGTAGCCGGCCAGGTCGTCGCCCAGCGTCTTGACCGCCACGAACTGCGTCTGCGACGGGTCCGGGCTCGACCCCAGCAGCATCTCCGTGGCTTCGGCGAATTCCGCCCGGAACTCATCCTCCGGCGCCCCCTCGGGGAGACACGCGGCGGCGGCGAAGGCGTCGGGGTCCTTGTTCTGCAAGGCCTGGAAATAGGCCTTGTAGCCGGCTTCCAGCTCCGTCCTCAGTGACTCGCTCGCCATGGGGCACCTCCGTCGGCTGTGATCGTTGACCGGACCGGTTGTCCTTCACGCCACGCGGAACTCGGCGAAGCTTCCGCGTGATGGTATTCCCCGTCCCCGGGGCCGTCAAGCCCGCTCGTCGATCAGCCGACCCGGTTGCGTTGGCCGATGCGCGCCCGCAGGCCATGGACAAGATCGCCGCCCCGGCCTAGAATAGCAGCACCTTGCCGAATTCCTGCCGCACCCGGCGGCGGGACGGCGGCCGAGACGGGCGCTTGCCGGCCCAACAGCGGGCCCTTAGCTCAGCGGACAGAGCAGGGGACTCATAATCCCTTGGTCGCAGGTTCGAATCCTGCAGGGCCCAGTGAGTTACAGAACAGGGGACCGTCCCGCGCAGCGCCAGGCGGAGCGCGCAAGGCAGAAAATGGAGCCTCTCCCGGCACCGACACCCCGCCCGTCCGAAGGTGAGATCGGCGATTCCGGCGCGCCAGAAGGCCGTTTTCGGCCAGCCCCGGTGTGCGACAGGCCGGTGAGAAGGGAGGCGGGATGGCCAAGAGAACCGCGTAGGGACCTCCGGGCAGTCCCCTGGCAAGTGTCAGGCCCCTTCGCGGGACCACGGCCGAGTCGGCCCGCAAATTGCCGGCCGAAGTCGCGGTCGGTCCGGGCGGGAGGGGGGTAGGAACCCCCAAGGCGTCGGCCTGCTTTGTCTATTACCGGCCGAGCAAATGAAGGCGATTTCCGCTTTTCTGGCCCCGCGCCCGCCGCGGCGGCCGCGCCGTTGCGCTCGGCTGCGCAGACGTGCGAAAGACCCGCCCCGGTGGGCGGGGGTAATACCCCAGGAGCGAATGCGATGAGGTACGCCGATGAGGTCTTTGACGAGTTGGAAGCCCTGCCGGTCAAGGAGGCGGCCCGGCTTCTGCACGTCTCCGAGCCGACGATCCGCAAGCACATCAAAACCGG
>CAZNSB010000326.1:0-6245 GCA_964575155.1 uncultured Planctomycetaceae bacterium
GCCAGGGCGGCCAGCGCCGCCAGCATCAGGCGGCTCTGGCGTCGCGGGTCCGGACGGGTTCCGGTCATCGGCGCTGGCTCCAACGTCCACGCCCCTTCTCTCGGGGTCATCCCGGCTGCTGCCGACAGCATATCCGCTGCGGCGGGCGGGGGCAAGGATACGCTGCGAATAGCGGTAGCCCCTCCCTCCTCGTGCCGATAAGATGGTTCAGGAGCAGACGATGAACGCGGTAAAGGCGTCTCTGGTGGTGGTCCTTTCGGCCGCCTTCGCGGCCGGCGGGTCGGTGTGCGCCGGGTGCAGGCGGCGGGAACGCACCCAGCCGGACGGAGACAAGCCGCCGGCCGGGACCCGCCCGGCCGAAGGAACGACCCGGCCGGCAAACGCCTCGACGAGGCCCGCCCTGTCCGCCAGCGGCTACTCGGCCGAGGGCGTGCTGATGCGCAGCGTCCTCTTCGCCGGCGGACCCAACGGGCCGAAACGCTACACCGTCAGGGACCCCAACACCCGCCTGATCTCCGCCTACGTGCAGTGCAGCTCCGGCGTGGTGGACCTGGAAAGGCACGCGGGCATGGCGGTCCGGGTCACCGGGACCGAAACCTACGACCAGGACCTCCGCATCTACATCCTCGAAGCCGAACGCGTCGAAAAAATCTGGGAGCCCGTCAAGACCGACCAGCCGGCGCCCAGCGCCGTCCCCCCGCTCCCGCCGGCCACCAGAGCCGCACCTACGGGAGGCTGAGGGCATGAACGGAGTCAAGCAGCTTCTGGCGCTCGTGTTGACGGCCGGGTTCGTGGCCGGACTGCACGCGGGGGCCGGAGGCAAGAGGCCGGCGAAAGAGCGCCGCCCCGCCCCGGCCGCGACCACCACGTCGTCCCAACCGGCCAGCACGACCCCGGCCACGACAACGGCGACGACCGGGGCGGCCGGCCTTCCGGCCACGGCCCCGACCCGCCCGGCGATGCGCAGGGTGCACGTGTTCCTCACCGGTCGCGTGCAGGGGGTGGGGTTCCGGGCGTTCACGCGGTGGAACGCGCTTTCCCTGAAGGTCGCCGGGTGGGTGAGGAACCTCCGCGACGGGCGCGTCGAGGGCGTCTTCGAAGGCCGGGCGGAAAGGGTCGCCAAGCTGCTGGAGAAGGTCAAGACCGGCCCGCCGCACGCCCGCGTGGACGACCTGAAGGTCACCGACGAGCCGGTCACGGGCGAGTTCGAGACGTTCAAGGTGCTTCGGACGCAGTGACCGCCCCGGCCGGTCGGGCGCCGGCGGCGCCGGCCCTACGGGAAGGTCGCCGCGGGGGCGGGCAGCTCTCTGTCGATCTCATCCAGGCGATACCCGAAGCCGACCCTGCCCAGCGTGGACAGGTCCACCTTCCCCTCCCTGCGCGTGTACAGGCCCGGGTGGACGGCAGCCTCGGGCGCCGAGGCGGCCGGGTAGAACTGCATGGCGTTGGTCTCGACGCCCATGATGGTGCCGGCGTGGGCGGCCAGCAAGCAGTGCGGGATCTGCGCGAGCATGGGGTTGGTCAGGTCCTGGACCATCCGCGTCATGCCGTGGGCCTTGGCCCAGCACAGGCTCAGCAGGGCGCCGGTCTGCGTCTTGCAGGTCTTCAGGGCCACCCCGGTCCACCCCAGCGACCGCCCCAGCCGGAGAAGCCGCCAGTCGTGGGCGCTCTCGTCCATGAACAGCGGCTTGCGCGCCGAGACGCTGTGGACGTCGATCCGGTTGGCCTCGAGGTCGTAGGGGAAGGGCTGCTCGACGTAGAGGATCATGCCGTAGATTCTCGGCTGCTCGATCAGCAGCCGGTCGAGGATGTCGTTGACGTAGAGCGGTTCGGTCACGGTGCAGTTGAAGTCGCTGGTGAGCCAGTCGGCGCCGCCCTCGATGGCGATCTGCCCCACGCGGACCAGGCGGTCGTAGTCCCAGGCGGCGTCGTTCCCGCGAAGCTTGACCTTCAGGCACTTCAGCCCGTCGCGGCGGATCCACTCCCGCAGCAGCACCGGGTACCCGTCGTCGGGCTCCGCGCCGGTGAGCTCCGATTCGTCGATAAGGTCCTTTCCGCCGACGAGGTGCCAGGCCGGAAGCTCCCTGGCGGGCGGGAGGCTGAAGAAGTCGCAGGGGTACTTCCCGGCGAAGGACACGTCCGCGCCCTCGGCGGGCGTCAGGTACCCGGCCAGGTCGCGGTTCATGTGCTCAGCGTCGTAGGTCTCATAGACGCCCCTGCCCACGAGGTTGCCGTAGGCGTCGTGGAAGGCGATGTCGAAGGCCGAGCAGCACACCAAGGCGGCCAAGTGCGGCATGGCCGCGCCTTCCGCCCGGGCGGCGTTGACCTCCTCGCTCAGCCTGGGCAGCTCGGTTTCGAGGAAGGCGTGCCCGACCTCGATGGGGTGGCCGGCGGCGCCGAAAGCCGCCCATCGCTCGGACAGGGCGACGCAGAAGCCCTTGAGCACCTCGTGGCGCTCGTCGTAGCTCAGCGACGCCGGCCAGGCCCAGGGCACGCTCAGCGGCGTCTCGCCCCAGCCCTCGGCGACGTTCCCGCGCCGGTCGGCCACCTGCATCCGCACCCGGGCACACGTGGCGTGCGTCAACGTCTCCGGGCCGAACTTCAAAGGCACCCGCGTCTGGACGGGCAGGAAGTACAGGCTCACGCCTTCCGGCTGAATGTCGGTCTGCTTCGACCGCATGTTCCTCGGCTCCGGCTACTCCGGTTCCCTGCTCCGGCAGCACGGACCCCGGAGGACATCAGAAGGCACCCCGGCGGAATTTTCCACATCCCGCAGTTTTTTTCGCCCCCCCTCACAGTCGCAGCACCCACGTCTCCGCCGCCATGGGACGCGGGTCGACGTGGGCGAAGGCGCGAATCGGCCGGCGGGCCAGGAGGCGAAAACCGGCCCGCTTCATCGCCGCGGCGGCGGGGGCGTTGAGGCTGAGGGTCTGAACGTGGACGCCGCCCGCGCCGGCGGACCGCATGCCGGCCAGGAACGTTTGCACGAGCCGGGAACCCAGACCCCTTCGGCGGGCGGGCGGGAGCAGGTTGAAGTGAAAGGTCGCGGGGAACTGCCGCTTGACCCGCGGCGGGAGGGCCGGCTCGCCGCGGGCCAGCGAGCCCAGCAGGGCGAGCAGCGCCCGCCGCGACTCCCTCCGGCACATCAGCCGCCTGCGGACCGCGCGGCAGCCGATGCCCGGCAGCAGGAAGGGCAGGTACCGCTCGAACCGGCGGGCGTCGGCGGTGCCGGTGAGGTAGCCGACGACCTCGCCCCTCCCGCCGCGCTGCACCACCCAGCAGCAGCGGCCTTCGCGGTCGGTGAAATACCTCGTCCAGTACTCCGCCCAGATCCAATCATCACCGACGAGCCGAGGCGCCGGCCGGCCCATCCACGCCGTCGCCGCGCAGATCCGCCGCACCGCCGCCCGGTCGGCGGGGCGATAGGGGCGAATGAAAAAGGCGGTCTCTCCGTCCTGCATGGTTCGAGCAAAGGAACGGCGGGGCCTGGAAGCCATTTCAGGACCTCCCGGGGGGGTGTTGGCACGGCTGCAAAAAACGCAGCCGTGGCACCCGCTGCGGCCGGCGTGGGCTACTCCTTGTCCGCTTCCTTTGCCTTTTTCGAGCTGGCGATGATGTGCTGCTGGATGTTCCCGGGGACGGGGTCGTAGTGGGCCAGCTCCATGGTGTAGGAGCCCTGCCCGCCGGTGACCGATCGCAACTGGCTGTTGTACGTCATGACCTCGGCCAGCGGGGCCAGCGCCCGGATGACGGCGACGTTCCCCGGGAGCATGTCCTGCCCGAGGATCCTCCCCCGCCGCCCGGCGATGTCGCCGGCGATGTCGCCCATGTACTGGGCGGGCACGGTGATCTCCATGTCGACCATGGGCTCGAGGAGGACGGGCCTGGCCCTTTCGACAGCGTCGACGAAGGCGTACTTTCCGGCGGTGCGGAAGGCCACCTCCTTGGAGTCCACCGGGTGGTGCTTGCCGTCGGTGATGACCACCTTCAGGTCCTGGATCGGATACCCGGCGACGGCCCCGTTGGCGACCACGTCGCGGACGCCCTTCTCGATGGCCGGGACGAACTGGCGGGGGATGGACTCGCCGCGCAGCTCCTCGGCGAACTCGAACCCCTCCCCGCGCGCCAGCGGCTCGACGCGGAGGTAGACCTCGCCGAACTGACCCGCCCCCCCCGTCTGCTTCTTGTGCCGGTAGTGGCCGTCGGCGTTGGCGGTGATGGTCTCGCGGTAGGGGACCTTGGGCGGCTTGGTCGCCACCTGGAGGTTGAACCGCCCCGCCAGCTTCTCCAGCATCAGCCTCAGGTGCAGATCGCCCACCCCGGAGACGACCGTCTCGTTGGTCTGGCTGTCCCTGGCGACGCGGAAGGTCATGTCCTCCTCCGCCAGCCGACCCAGGGCCTCGGAGATCTTGCCCTCGTCGCCCCGGCTCCTGGGGGTCACCGCCAGGGAGTACATGGGGGTGGGGACCAGCGGCAGGCCGCGGAACATCGCCGGCGGCTCGGCGTGAAGGACGTCGCCGCCGGTGATGTCCTCGACCTTGGCCAGGGCCACGATGTCCCCGGCGACGGCGGAGTCCACCTCCACCGTCTCCTTCCCCTGCACCTTGAACAGGTGGGCCACCTTGATGCTCCTGCGGTCGTCGCCCAGCGAAAAGGTCGTCTCCGGCGTCATGGTGCCCTGGAGGATGCGGACCCACGCCAGCTTCCCCACGAAGGGGTCGGCGGCGATGCGGAAGGCCTGGGCGACCAGGCCCCTGGCGGGATCGGCGGCAACCTCGACCTGCTCGGCGTCGGCCTCAGCCCCCGCCCGGACGCCCCCGCGCCCCACGTCCGCAGGCGAGGGAAAATACCGCCCGACGGCGTCGGCCAGCTCCGCCACGCCCACCTGGGACCGCCCGGCCGTGAACAGCACCGGGATGACCGTCCCCGCCGCCATGGCCCGCGCCAACGTCGAGGCCAACTGCTCCGGAGAGACCTCCTTGCCTTCGAGGTAGGCCTCCATCAGCGCCTCGTCGGCCTCGATGACCGACTCGGTCAGTTGGGTGTGGGCGTCGGCGACGTCGCCGAAATCGGCCTGCCCGGAATCGTTCGTGAAGCAGTCCACCACCTTCTTGGCGCCCTCGGCGGGCAGGTTCATGCACTTGACCGCCGGGCCGAACGTCTCCGTCAACGCCCCCACCACCGCCGGGAGGTCCACGTTGTCAGCGTCGATCTTGTTGACGACGATGGCGCGGGCGCACCCGGCCTCGCCGGCGGCGGCGAAGAGCCGGCGGGTGTTCACCTCGATGCCGGCGGCGGCGGAGACCACGACGACCGCCGTGTCCGCCCCCCCGATCGCCGCGATCGCCCCGCCGATGAAGTCCGGGTACCCCGGCGAGTCGATCAGGTTGACGGTCCTGCCCTCGTGCTCGAAGTGCGCCATCGCCGGGTCCACCGAGTGCTGGCGCTGCTTCTCCAGGTCGGTGTGGTCCATGAAGGTGGTGCCGTCCTCGATGGCACCGAAGCGGGCGATCACGCCGGCGGCGTGCAGCAGGGCCTCGGCCAGGATGGTCTTGCCCGCGCCGCCGTGGCCCAGCAGCACCACGTTCCGAATGTCCTCAGGCTTCTTGGCTGGCATGGCAGTCTCCGTCACGGCGCCCAAGCTCAGGGGGCTCTCGGCCGACCATAGCGACCGACGCCCGCCTGGGGGCCGGAGCCCTCGCCGCAAGCGGGCGCTGAACAGCCGAACCAGTATAGACGGCCCCCCGCCCCGGGCAAGCAGAATTTCCCCCGGAGTAGGAGGTCTCGCCGCGTGATCGGGGCCCGCCCCGGTGGGCCGGCCCGGGCGGGCGGTTGGCCCTTGCCAGTCAACTGGCGGATGGCGTATGCTCTCGCCGCCGGGAGAACCTTAACCCGAGGCGCGGACGGTCGGTCCTGCTCGCGGCGGCGTAAGGAACCATACATGGCAAAGTATCTCGTCACCGGGGGCGCCGGGTTCATCGGCTGCAACCTCGTTCGCCACATCCTCGCCCGGGGGCACGAGGTGTCGGTGGTGGACAATTTCGCCACCGGCAAGCGGGAGAACATGGCGGACTTCGCCGAGCAGGTGGAGTTCATCGAGGGGGACATCCGCGACCGGGCGACGATGGACCGGGCGGTGGCGGGCTGCTCGGCCATCTTCCACCAGGCGGCCCTGGGCTCGGTCCCGCGCAGCGTCGAGGACCCCGCCAGAAGCCACGAGGTCAACGTCAACGGCACGCTGACCG
>CAZNSB010000327.1:0-6228 GCA_964575155.1 uncultured Planctomycetaceae bacterium
AAAATGATGGCTGTGGATGAACCCGAGTGGAGCTCGCCCCCATAGAGGTCTTTATGGGACTGGACGAAGTCCGCTATTCGGGCGGTTTCCCGCCAGCACTTCTCAAGGAGTATCGTGCCCACTGTGGCCGGCTCGACGTGGAACTGGACGTACGCACCGTTTGCTGCGTAGGATTCAGCGGAATGGACAGCCGTCATGACGTTGACGCTCCTGCCCGTCACTATGGCCATCTTGAGCAACTCCCCCATGGCGTTCGCGTGTATGACCGCCGGGGAACGTCGGTGATGGATGGCGTAGGCGAGTTTGTGATAGGCCGCCCACTTTCCCCTGGGCGGCTTTGTCATCTGTGGAGTGGGCAACCCGCCGGGCATGTGGTCCTGCTCGTACGCGAACAGGTCGAAGATATCTGCAAACATGATGGCCCGAATCCAATGTCCGCCCGGATTGGCAGTGCCGAGGTCCGCGGCGTTGGTGCAGAAGGCCACCTTGCGCCCTTCGGCCCTTGCGTGTTCCCGCAGCGCTTCCACCAGGAGCCTCCTCGTGCGGAAGCTTGCCTCTTCCTGGCAATAGATGAACTCACGGAAGAGCATGTCATCCTTGGTTGTGTCATGAAATGGACGCTGCTTCGGGTCAGTCAGGAACTGAAGCGGACTCAGTCGTTTGACGATCGCGCTTGTGTCGAATCCAGCCAGGTCGAATCTCTCCTCCAATTCCTCGGGCGTGAACTTGTCCTCCAGGTACTCCCTGAAGTTCGCCATGCAGTGAGAGCAGAAACCACCGGGCAGGAAGCCGCTCACGAAGGCGGAACTCATGGGTGTGTCGACCATCACCACGTCTGCGCCCAGGTCAATTCCCTGCCGGCCGAACTCGATTTCCCACTGAAGCCAATCGGGGTTATTCGTGCACATCAGGGTCATCTCGTCCCCGACCACCACGGGCTTGCCGTCGGCGCCGAGGCAGGCCATTTCGTCCAGGTCGGGCCAGGCGTCGCGCATCGCATGGAAGCCCTCCAGTCCGTTGACAACGGATACGGCAATGAGCCCCGCTTCGTGACACGCGTCGACGAACGCTCGGCCGTCTCTGCCAAATCTCGCCTGAACGGCAGGTACGGTTTCCGTGTGCGTCAGGATCGGATGGGGGCCCCCTATGCCTCCCCAGATCCCGTTGACGCTGGCGTGGAGTTCGGCAGCCCTCTCGGGCAAGACGGGCACCATGCAGTAGGTCTGCACCTCGTCAAGCCACGCGGGCAGATCACGTTCCGTCGGGTCTTGCCCGGACGCGATCCCACAAGTCGCCGCAAGAAGGAACATCGCTAAGACGACACGACGCACGGCATTCTGCATAGTGCCCCTCCCTTTTGAACTGCCCCCATTTTATGTACCAGGTGGTATGAGCGGGGATTAGTAATGTGTCCTCGGCTTAACGAGCCAGCGCATCTACGCGCCAACGTCGTCGAGCGAGACGACCAGCACGGCCCTCGGGCCGACCAGTCGGGGGTCGATGGTCTCGAAACGTGGGGCGGAGGCCGTCACTCCGCCGCGAGCGCCGCCTGGATGTGTCCGACGGCTTCCAGCTCCGTCTCGGCGATGCGATCGACCTGGTCGGCCAGCTTGCGCCGGGCTTCGAGATCGTCGGCCAGGCCCGTGCAGTCGAGCTGCTCCAACTGCTCGAGCACCGACTCATATGAGGCCGCCGCTTCCTGCAGGGCTTCGGCGGCCTCCCCGTCGCGCCGGCTGGCCACGTCTCGTAGGTACGTCACCGCCGCAGTGCGGTTCCAGTGGAGATTCAGCCTCATGTTGGCATGATGCCTGTCTTCGACCGGTTCCTCCGGGTCTCGTAGCAGCGCCGCCCACGCCGCGAACGCCTTGCGCCCGGTGAAGCGCCGGCCGCGCCAGCGCGGGTCGTCCAGCCCGGCGCGGTCGTGCGCCAGGTCGCGCCAGCGTCGATCGTCCGGCCCGGCGCGGTCGTGCGCCAGGTCGACGGCGTATTGCAGCGCCGCCAGGTCCGCCGCGTCGGTGTCCATCGGCGTCGTCCGCTCACCGACCACGAACAGAGCCCAGGGCCAGTTCTCGATGCGATACATCCCGGCGCTGGTGTCACGGCCGCATCGCCCGAGCACCGGCGGCTGCTTCGGTTCGTCGTCGTAACCGAAGATCACGAAGCCGAATTCGGTGGGGGTCAGCAAGGGCCGGCCCACATCGATCGAGTGCTCTACGAACGGCTCGAAGTACGCGCGATATATTTCGGCCGGCCGGCCGGCCGGCGCAGTGGCCTTCTGCAGATCGCGCCCGATCGCGCGTCCCAGGAAGTACAGACGCATGCTCAAGCCCCACTCATCCAGCGGCCACCAGCCCACGTCGAGCGTCCCTTCCCATCGGTGCCCGGTGTCGGCCTGCGCGATGAACGCCATGCCGGACAGGCCCATCAGCCGCTCGTAAGCGACCGGTGTGCCCGCGTGGGCGAGGATCGTTTCGAGCCCGCGGACGTGGCCGTTTCCGTCGCCCTTTGCCGACGGGACGTCCTCGATCCACACCTTGCCGTCGTCACTTCTCACGCCCGCGGCCATCTGCTCCTCCCAAGGGGCGCAGCCGGCCCCGACCGCAAGCAGAACTGTAACTGTCGCCACAACCGCTAAGAACCGCCTTCTCCTGCCCATCACCTCGCCTCCTCTGGTCATCCAGACCGAGATTTCCCAGGTGGATGTCACCAGGAGCCTCCATGGCTCCGTCACCTGCAGTTTTGCCTCCTCCGCCCAGTCTGTCAAGGTCTGTTCGCCTGCGGGCACTCCTCACCTGCGGAGCCGTGGGTGCCCCGACCCAGCGACGGGTAGCCGAAGGAGAGCCAAGCTTTATAAGGGCGAAAGAGCCAATAGATAATCAGCGATCACTTCTCAAGGTCGTCCAGGCCAAGGGGTGAGAGAGGCGCAGGGGAACTCACGCCTCCAGCCGGCCTTCGACGATCCTGGCTGCTGCTTCTGCATCAAACTTCGGCTCAACCAGGCGGACATAGCCGCCGCTTCTTCTCCGCTCCAGGATGTTCGGGACCAGGTCGTGGCTCTGAAGCCCGCTCACGATGGTCAGGAACTGCGAGTGGACCAGCGGCTTCCGGCCAGAACTTGCCGCCGATAGTACGGTCCGGCGGCCTGAGGATGAAGTTCAGCGTGAGGATGGACTCGGCGGACGCGCGTGGCGCCCAAGCCAAGACGCGCAGCCTCCGCAGGCTCACCCCGAGTCAAGTCCGTTGCCCCGTGGTCCCTACCCTCCTTGATGCAGTAAAGGAGGAAGCGTCTTGCACCAGCGGCCAGCCAGCCTTATCCTTCGGTGTCGGACGCCCAGTGTTATAGGAGAGCGGCTCAACATGGCCGGGCCGGACGTTGAAGAAGTTCTCCCTGGCGGAAACGACGGGCCAATGGGGCCCCCGGCAGAAGCATCGGGCAGGATCGTTGTCCGCGAGACCAAATGCAAGACCATCCTCAACCGGACTTCGATAAGCGACTACTCACTGAACTGCTACACGGGTTGTGAGCACGGCTGCGTCTACTGCTATGCCCGGTTCATGCAGCGCTTTCACCCGCATCCGGAGCCCTGGGGAGAGTTCGTCGACGTCAAGGTCAACGCCGTCGAGGCGCTCGAGCGCCAGTTGAGGCGGGCAAAGCCGGGTGACGTCTTTGTGAGCAGCGCCTGCGATGGCTGGCAACCGATCGAAGCGGAGCGTAAACTAACCCGCCGGTGTTGCCAACTCCTGCTCGAACACGGGTTCCAGGTGAACGTCCTCACCAAGAGTGCCCTGGTGCTGAGGGACCTCGACCTGCTCGCCGGGGGCCGGGCAAGGATAGGCATCACCGTAACCACGCTGGACGAGAGCCTGCGAAGGTTGTGGGAGCCAAGAGGTGCGACGGTTGAGGAGAGGTTTGGCGTCATCGAGAGGGCCAGCGCCTTAGGCTTGAAGACGGCGGTCATGTTCGGTCCGCTGCTTCCCTTTCTCTCAGACGATCAGGGATCTCTCAATGCCATGTTCGGGCGGGCAGCGGCTCTGGACGTCGACGTGATCTGGGTGGATGCGCTGAACCCGCGGCCGAGAGTGTGGCCGTCAGTAGCCGGCCTTCTGCGTCAGAGTTTCCCCGAACTCAAGGAACGGTATTCACGTATGCTCTTCAACAAGCAGGCGCGTGCTGAGTACTTAGCGGGCCTGCGGGGGCGAGTCGAACGGGCCGCATCACGACACCGGCTCAGCGAGCGCATCTGTGGGTGTCCCTGACGTTCTCGGCTGAGCCGACTCAACGAGCCTACCAGCCTCTCCGGCAGGGGGGAGAGCGGGTCGGCGCCGCAGTCTCGACGCTGATGGTCGGGACGGATTCGGTCGCTGGTGCTTCTTGAGGACCGGCTGCCCGGGAACGAAGCGCTGTCTGCGACGCTGGCCCAGAGTTTGGATCGCTGCGGTTGGCCTGGGACGCCACCGCGGCCATTGACCGCCTCGGCACGGGAGACCCGAAGTCAATCTGGCTAACGGACAGAACGGGAGAGCCGTGTCTGATTGCGGTGCTTGGTGGGCGAGGGGGGATTCGAACCCCCACGGCCCCAAAGGGCCACGGGATTTTAAGTCCCGTGCGTCTGCCTATTCCGCCACTCGCCCGTGGTCGGAAGTTTTTTGACTGGCTGGAGTTGTGACCGCCCGTGTCTCCGGCCTCGATTCCTCCGGCCCGCGCGCTACCTCGGGGGCCACAGGTCCTGCGGCCGGTCGAAACCGATACGAGCCACTGAAGGATAACCCCTGTCCGCTTTCTTGTCCAGTTCTCTTTGCCTGCCGGGTGGAGGCCCGGCTTGACTGCCTGCTCCGTGTACCCGCATAATACGCCCTCATAGGTTCGCTGCGAGGCGGGGAGGACGAGAATGGTGGTCGGGGCTTCTGCTTGCGGTGGCCGCTCTTTTGCCTGGCCGAAGGGCAAGCGGGCAGCGGTCAGTCTGACCTTCGACGATGCCCGACCCTCCCAGATCGATCGCGCTCTGCCCATCCTCACCGCCCACGGGGTGAAGGTGACTTTCTACGTGACCCCTGCTAATATCAAAGACCGGCTTCCGGACTGGCGCCGGGTAGCTGCCCAGGGCCACGAGATTGGCAACCATACACTCACGCATCCGTGCAGCGGGAACTTCCCCTGGTCACGGGCCAACGCCTTGGAGGAGTACGGCCTGGCAGAGATGGAAGCAGACATCAGCGGGGCGAACAGCGAGATCGAGGGATTGCTGGGGGTCACACCGGTGACCTTCGCCTATCCGTGCGGGCAGACCTTCGTGGGACGCGGCCAAGGGGTGACGAGTTATGTGCCGCTGGTTGCCCACTCTTTCCTGGTCGGGCGCGGGGCCTTCGCCGAGACCCACAATGCCCCTGAGTTCTGTGACCTGGCGCAGGTGGCTGCTTGTGATGCCGACGGAGTCGGCTTCGACGGGCTCAAGGAGTTGATCGACCGCAGCCTGGCGCAGGGCGGCTGGTTGATCCTTCATGCCCACGAGGTGGGCGATGGCGGGAGGCAGACGACGTACGCGGACGCCCTGGATGCGGTGTGCGGGTTGGTGGCGGATTCAGGCAACGGCCTGTGGGTCGATACGGTAGAAACGATCGGGCGCTACGTGAACTACGTCCGGGAAGGGGGTTGAGCGATGTACCGGGTTGGAAAGAAGGAGGCGGACGCGGTCCGGCGAGTCTTGATGAGCGGCACGCTGTGGCGCTACCACGTGGGCGACGAATGCCGACAGTTCGAGCAGCGGTTCGCCAAGTACCTGGGGGTGAAGCACGTCGGCATGACCGCCAGCGGGACGAATGCGCTCACCGCCGCCCTCGTGGGTCTGCGCATCGGTCCCGGGGACGAGGTGATCGTGCCGGCCTGCACCTATATGGCCACGGCCGTGGCCGTGCTGGCAGCCGGGGCCATTCCGATCATCGTCGACATCGACGATTCCATCACCCTGGACCCCCAAGCGGTGGAGGCGAGCATCGGCCCGCGGACCAAGGCGGTGATTCCGGTTCACATGTGGGGTCTGTCGTGCGACTTAGGGGCCATCATGAGGGTGGCCAGGAAGCACAAACTTCTGGTTATCGAAGATGCCTGCCAGGCGATCGGAGGCGGCTACCAGGGGAAGATGCTCGGTTCCATCGGTCACGCGGGTGCCTTCAGTTTCAACTACTACAAGAACATGACGTGCGGCGAGGGCGGCGCCGTGGTCACCAACG
>CAZNSB010000328.1:0-4388 GCA_964575155.1 uncultured Planctomycetaceae bacterium
GAGACCCAGCCGCTGGTCATGCGACTCAAGAGCGACCTGGTCGAGGCCATGGTCGCCACCTGTGAGCACCGGCTGGAGCGGGTCACGCTGGAATGGGACGAGCGCCCGGCGGTGTGCGTGGTGATGGCCTCGGGCGGGTACCCCGGCCCCTACGAGAAGGGCCGCGAGATCGCCGGCATCGAACAGGCCGAGGCCCTCGGCGACGTGAAGGTCTTCCACGCCGGCACCGCCACCGCCGACGGCAGGCTCGTCACCGCCGGCGGGCGGGTCCTCGGGGTGACCGCCCTGGGCGAGACCATCGCCGCCGCCCAGAAACGGGCGTATCAGGCCGTCGAAAAGATCCACTGGACCGACTGCTACTGCCGCAGAGACATCGCCGACAAGGCGGTCCAGAGGCGGTAGTCAGTCGCCAGTAGCCAGTCGCAGGGTTGGACGCTGGGTGGCACGGCTGCGTTGTCCGCAGCCGTGCGTCCCGCAGGATTGACCAGACGCGGTCGCGTCCAGGGAAGGGGCGCCTGGATGAAGAGGAAACGCAGCCGGTTCCGCCGGTGGGCGATTCGCACCGCTATCGCGCTGGCCGTGGTGGCGGCGATCCTTCACTTGCCGGTACCCGCGAAGATGACGATCTCGCCCGAGACTACGGTGGTGACCGGCCCGCTGAATGCTGATGGCACGGTCAATTACGTGGACGCCCTCAACGAGATGATGTCCGAAGGTATCACGCCCGCCAACAACGCCGCCGTCCTGCTCGTGGGGGCCTTCGGCCGCGGCGCCTGGCCGGAGCGGACGCGCGCCGAGCTGTTCCGCCGACTGGGCATCGACGCGCTCCCGGCCGAGGGCGAGTACCTCGTGAGCGTCGAGGCCTGGGAGAAGGCCCATCCCGGTCAGCCCCTGTCGGAGCAGTACGACGCCGCGACCAGCAGGCCCTGGACGCCCGACGAGCTTCCGCACGCGGCCGCGTGGCTGGCCGAGAATCAGCGTCCACTCGACCTCATGGTCGCCGCCGCCGGGCGGCCGCGATGCTACCTGCCCCTGCTGTCCAACGCCACGCCGCCGAGGATGATCGACGCCCAGCTCACCAGCGGCGGGCACCTCCGGTTGGGCGTGCTCGCACTGATCGCGCGGGCCAGGCTGCGCGCGGGGCAGGGCAAGCTCCAGGCCGCCTGGTCGGACATCCTGGCTCTCCATCGGCTCTCGCGCCTGATGAGGGACGAGCCGGCGGTTGTCCTGCATCTGCTGCGGCGCGGCATCGAGCGGCTGGCGGTGGAGGGCGGCATCGAGCTGGCGGCAGATCCGAGGCTCACGGGGGCCCAGGCGAAGAGGATGCTGGCAGACCTGAAGTCGCTGCCGAAGGGGGCGGACTTGGCCGAGGTCGTGGACTGTGGCGAACGATTCAGCATGCTCGACGTGTTCATGATGATCCGCCGCGGCGTGGACATCGACGCCATGGAAGTCTCTCCCGAAGATCCGCCGCCCAAGCCTCGGCGCTGGTTTGAGGCGGATGAGGCCCTCCGCGTCGCCAATGACTGGTACGATCGCTTGGTGGAGGCGCTGCGCCAGCCCACATACGCCTCCCGCTCCCGTGCGTTGGCGGCGTTTGTCCGGGACCTCCAGGCGATGGCGAAGAAGACCTGGAGCGGCGGGCGGATCAGGGTGGCCCTGCTGAGGCTGGGCGGATGGCCATGCCGAAAGGCACACGCCCGCACGCTGGCGCGCGTGATGCTTCGCATCATGATGCCGGTTGTCGAGGTCGTATCGAGAACGCAGGACCAGGTCCGGATGCACGCGGACCTGGAGAAAGTGGCGTTCGCCCTGGCGGCGTACCGGGCGGAAAATGACCGCTCGCCGAAGGCGCTGAAGGAGCTGTCGCCGGAGTATCTGGAGGAAATACCCCTGGATCGCTTCACCGACAAGCCGCTGATCTACAGGGCGGCGAAGGGCGGCTACGTGCTCTACAGCCTCGGGCCTGACATGACCGATAACGGCGGGCGGACCGAGCGGGAAGACCGCGGCGCCTGCGACATCGTCGTCCGCATGCCCCCGCCGACCACCGCGCCAGCGGGGGCCACTGGTGAATGAAGCCGGGTGTCATGGCTGTCCTGACATACGTCGGGATGTGCAGGCATGCTTACAGACAACGTAAGCATGGCACCGGGTTGGGTGCCATGGCTGCGCTGTTTGCAGCCATGCTGACCGCATCCTTCACAGACCACGTAAGCACACGGAGACAACCATGTGGGGACGGCGCATCGTCAAGATTCTGATCGTCCTGATCGTCCTCGGCGTGATTCTGCATTTCCCGTCGCGGGTGAAGATCGAGGTCTCGCCGGGCACGACGGTGATCACCGCTCCGGTCAACCCGGACGGGACGGTCAACTACGTCGCGGCGCTGGACGCCGAGGCGGGCGAGGGCGTCACGCCCGAGAACAACGCGGCCATCCCGCTGCTGAAGGCCCTCGGGCCGGGGATGATCGGCCAGGACGTCCGCGCGGAGACGTTCCGTCGGCTGGGGATGCCCCCGCTGGCAAAGAAAGGCGCGTACTTCGTCTCGTGGAGGTCTTGGGTGGCGGGCAACGCGGACGAATCGGCGGACGAACAGATGACGAAGGCCTTGGAGGCCCCCTGGGCCGGGAAGGACCTCCCGGCGGTGGCCGGCTGGCTCTCCGAGAACGCCGCCGCGCTGGACAAGGTGGCGGCGGCGGCGAAGCGCCCGCGGTACTACGTGCCGCTGGTCTCGACCTCGGACCCCCCGGCGGTCCTGGACGTGCTCATGCCGCAACTGGGTTCCCTCCGCGAAGCCGGGCGGGCCCTCGCCGCCCGGGCCCTCAACCGCGCGCATCGGGGCCGGATGGACCAGGCCTGGGCGGACGTGCTGGCCGTGTTCCGCCTGGGGAGGCTGCTGTCGCACAGGCCGGGGCTCGTCGAGAGGCTGGTAGCCGTCGGCTTGGAGCAGACCGCGGCGGCCGCGGCCGCGGGCGTGGCCACCAGCGGAAAGCTCACCCTCGCCCAGGCCTCGGCGATGCCGGCGGACCTGGACGCCCTGCCCGCGGCGGGCGGTATCGTGGAGGCCATCGATCACTCCGAGCGCTTCTTCATGCTCGACAGCTTCATGATGATGTACCGCGGGGCCCGAATTGACGAAATGCAGTCTGACGGGGGCCCGGCGAAGCGTGGGCGGCGGCCCGACCTGGACTGGAACCTGCTGCTGCGAAATGCCAATGCCTGGTACGACCGCGTGGTCGCCATCTACCGTCGGGCGGGTCCCGGCGAGGTTCGAAAGGCGTCCGAGGAAATCGGCCGGATGGTCAACGAGGTCAGGGTCAGGGGATACTCTTCGTTCAAGCTCATCCTGTACAAGCTGCTGGGCTGGCCCTGCCGCAAGGCCCTGACCCAGTTCATGGGCGACCTGTTGATGTCCCTTCTCATGCCCACCGTCGGCCGGGCCGTCGAGCTGGACGTGGAGGCCCGGACCGGAACCGACCTGGCGAAGGTCGCCCTGGCCCTGGCGGCGCACAAGGCCGAGAAGGGCTCCTGGGCGAAGACGCTCAGCGAGCTGTCGCCGGCGTATCTCAAGCAGGTGCCGGTCGATCGATTCACGGGCGGGCCGCTGGTGTACAAGCCGACCGGCGGGGAGTACGTCCTCTACAGCGTCGGCGCCAACGGCATCGACGACGGCGGCCGCGGCCGCGAGGACGATCCCCAGGCCTACGACCTCGTCGTGCACACGCCCCCGCCGACGACCGCGCCTAGGGAATGAAGCAGGGCGCCGTACCTGTCCCGACGTGCGTCGCGATGTGCAGGCATGCTTACAGACAACGTAAGCATGGCACCGAGGCGTTATCGCCGCAGGGCCCCGGCGGGGTCGGGGCCTTTCCAGACGCCGCCGCCGAAGGTGACGATGTGTACCGTCTTGGGGTCGGCGGGGTCCCAGTAGATCCGCAGGCATTCCATGAACGGCGGGCAGTGGGGGGCGCGGACCTCCGCCCAGGTCTTCCCGGCGTCGGGGCTCATGAACATGCCGTGCGTCTTGGTGAAGAAGTACAGGACCTTCGGGTCCTTGGGGTGCATCTGGACGCCGTAGCCCTCGATGTACCCGCAGACGCCCTTGTCGTACTTGACGTTGAGGTTCCGCCACGTCTTTCCGCCGTCGGCGGTGGCGTACACGCCGCCGGTGTGGGCCAGCCCGTCCATCACGGCGACGTGGATGCGGTTCTTGTCGGCCGGGTGGACGCAGTAGTCCACCGGGCGGAAGATCGTATCGGGCGTGATCCGCTTCCACGACTCGGCGCCGTCGGCCGAGGCGTACAGCCCGCCGGGGATGTTCCGGTCGCGGCGCTGGTCGCCCCGCCCGCCCTTCCGCCGCCCGGCCACCGAGCACAGCAGTGTGC
>CAZNSB010000328.1:4398-6218 GCA_964575155.1 uncultured Planctomycetaceae bacterium
TCCAACGCCGGATCGAGAACACCTGCCGGTTGTCGGCCGGGACGATGCCCTCGGACCTCTTCACCCACGAGGCCCCCCCGTCGGCGGACTTGTACACCCCGTGCCCGTACACGCCGACGTACAGGGTCCGGTTGCCCTTGGGGCTGGCCGGGTCGAGGACGATGGTGGTGGCCGGGGCGGCGGGCAGGCCCCTGTTGCTCTTGGTGAAGGTCTTGCAGTGGTCGGTGGACTTGCACACCCCGCCGGGCATGGACGGGCCCTGGGCGCACCGCCAGGCGGGGATGTCGTGCTGGTTGGAGCAGGCGGCCCAGAAGAGCCCGGGCGTGTCGGGGTCGGCGGCCAGCTCGTACGTCGTGTTCCGCCAGGCCAGCCCCGTGGTGTCGTAGCGCCACGTTTTTCCGCGGTCGGTGCTTCGGGCGAAGCCCAAGTCGGTGTAGCAGATGTAGGTGCGATTCGGGTCGTGGGGGTCGAAGACGTACCGCCAGCAGGAGGTGTCCTCGATGCCGCAGGAGGTCCAGCGCTGCCCCTTACCCGGGGCGCCCTGCCCGGGCGCCCGCCGGCTGAAGGCCTGGTACCAGCTCCGCCCGCCGTTGACGGTGATGAAGACCTCGCCGTAGTTGGTGTAGAACACTTGGTCCGGGTCGCCCTGGTTGACGTGGAAGCTCAGCGCGGAGTCGCCGTAGCCCCGCGAGCGGTCGTACGTCAGCCAGCCCACCTCGGTGTTGTTCTTCGGCGAGCGGTGGTCGTTGAAGAAGACGTCCTTCCAGGTCTTCCCGGCGTCGGTGGTGCGATACACCGAGTAGTGGTGCGGGGGCCAGTGGCTGGTGCCCTTGTTGGTGACGTAGACGATCTCGGGGTGCGTCTCGGCCTGGCCGATGAAGTGGTACTGGTCGAGCGTCTCGCCCTCGGCCAGGTGGATGCCCTTTCCCATGGCCGGTTCCCACGTCGCCCCGCGGTCGGTGGAGCGGTATACGCCGCCGACGATCTTGCCTTCGACCTTCTTGCTGGGGAGGGTGCAATACACGACGACCTTGCGGCTCTTGGCGTCGGAGCCCCCGCAGAAGCCGCGGACCCCGCGCCACGGCAGCCCCTCGTACGCCTCCGCCCAGGTCCGCCCGCCGTCGTCGCTTCGGTAGACGGCCTGCTTGCTGGCGCCCAGGCAGACGCGCCGCCCGGCCGGGCTGGTCTGGTCGATGTGCAGCGCGAACATGCCCTTGGGTCCGCCGGGGATCGCCGCCCACCGCCGCCCGCCGTCCGCCGACCCGTACAGCCCCTTCGACCCGCTCAGCAGCATGAGCTTGGGCTGGCCGCGGTCGATCGTCAGGGCCAGGAGGCCGTCGCCCTTCCAGGGGGGGCTCGTGCCGCCGACGGTCTGCCAGACGGCGCCGGCGTCGCCCGACGCCGTCAGCCGGTCCCCGCGCCAGGCGCAGGCCCAGAGGACCTTCGGGTCTGTGGGGTGGAAGACCGGGCTGCGGGAGTGGGGCTTGTTCCGCCAGTCGAGCATCTGCCAGCTCCGCCCGGCGTCGGTGGAGCGGTAGAACCCGCCCATGTCGGAGCTGACGAAGACCAGCTTCGGGTCGTGCGGCGAGCCGGCGGCGTGGAAGAACCCCCCGCCCCCGCCCAGCCCGACGCTCTTCCATAGCTGCTGCTGCCTGGTCTGGGCTTCGGCCGGCGACTCGCCGTAGAGGTCGCAAACGGCGCAGCAGGCGGTGATCCCGGCCAGCGCGGCCGCCGTTGTCGTGCAGGAGCGGACCCGCATCGCGTGGGTTCCTTTGATGAAGTCTCGGGCGCGCGGGTCCGCCGCTTCTTCCGGCCGAGCC
>CAZNSB010000329.1:0-6104 GCA_964575155.1 uncultured Planctomycetaceae bacterium
GGCGCTGGATGATCGCGTCGGGCACGCTCACGCCGGGGACGGAGCGGTTCATGTACTTGGCCATCCCCGCCGATTTCAGCAGCACGATGCCCACCAGCACCGGGACCTTGACGTGTTGAATCTGCTTCATGAACTTTTCGAACGCGGGGGGATCGTAGACGGCCTGGGTCTGGACGAACTGGGCGCCGGCGGTGACCTTCTTCTCCAGCTTGATGATCTGGGCCTCCGGCGTCGGCGAGCAGGGGGTGGTGCAGCAGCCCTTGAAGAACTTCGGCGCCCCGTCGAGGACGTTGGGTTTGCCCTTCATGTCCACGCCCAGGTCGGTGCCGGCCTCCAGATCGCTCATGGCCTTGAGCAGCCCCACCGAGTCGAGGTCGTAGACGGGTTTGGCGTCCTGGTGGTCGCCCATGACGACGTGGTCGCCGGTCAGGGCCAGGACGTTCTCGATGCCCAGCACCGCCGCCGAGAGCAGGTCGGACTGGAGGGCCAGCCGGTTGCGGTCTCGGCAGACCATCTGAAAGACCGGCTCGATGCCGCGGTCGATCAGCAGGTGGCAGGTCGCCATCGACCCCAGCCGCATCACCGCCGTCTGGATGTCGGTGACGTTGACGGCGGCGACGCGGCCCTTGAGATACTCCTCGGCCTCGTGCAGGACCGGCTCGAGGCGGGTGCCCTTTGGCGGGCCGACCTCCCCGGTGACGACGAACCTGCCGGCTTGAAGCTGCTCTTGCAGTTGACTCATGGCTGCGTCTCCGTGGCTACTTGGCTTCGGTGGCGGGGGCAGGTTCGGTTTCCTCGGCGACTTCCAGTGCGAACCGGATGGTCTTGCGGGCGGCGTCGGGGAGTCGTCGCTTGCGGTAGTCGCGCGGATCGACGAACCGCCGCATGTCGTCCAGCCGGCCCAGCTCCGTCAGCCGGTCGTAGATCAGCTTCCACCCGCAGGGGTGCTCCGGTGAGACCTCGCAGGCCCCGTCGTCCCCCGTCCCGCCGCACTGCCCGTTGACCAGGCTCTTGGCGCACAGGGTGATCGGGCACAGCCCCCCCGTCCACGCCAGCAGGCACTCGCCGCACTCGGCGCAGCGCTCCTCCCCGGGCCAGAGGCCCTGGACGTCTCCCAGGCAGACGGTGTTGAGGGCGGGGACGGCCCGGCGGGCGACCATGTTGCCGACGGCCTGGACGCCCACGCCGCAGGAGCCGACCAGCACGGCGTCGGCGGCGAGGACCTGCTCGGCGAACCGGCCCAGCTTGATCCCCACCAGCGCCTTGTTGCACAGCAGCTCCAGCAGGCACCCGCCCGTGACCGTCTTGCCGGCTGCGGTCAAGGCCTCGGTCATCTCCGCCAGCCACTCCTGCCCGCCCACGTCACAGCCGACCGGGCAGCCCGTGCAGCCGACGATGTACACGCTCGAGGCGCCGACCAGCGATTCCAGGACCTCCTCGATGGGTTTCGGTTCCGTGGCGTTCATCGTTTCTCACTCCCGCGCGCCGCGGGCTGAGGCGTCTCGGCGCGCTCGTCCAGATAACGGCGGATCACCTGCCGGAGTTTTCTGACGGCTTCGGCGACGGGGGGAGAAAGGCCCTCGCCCCAGGCGAGGATTCCCGGCTCGACGCCGAAGACGGTCACGTCGGCAAACTCGCGTCCGGCGAGCGCCTCCATTCGCAGCGCCGGCAGGACGTTGAGCTCGTGCAGGGAGACGGCCGCGGCCATGGAGCCGCTCTCGCCGGCCAGATCGGCCGGCGTGAGGCGGTAGATGCTCCCGGGGGCGCTGCCCCCGCGGACCGCGTCGATGACGGCGACCGGCCGGGCCGGGTCCAGATCGCACAGCACCTCCGCGAAGGCCAGCCCGGCGTCGATCAGCTCGGCGCGCCGGCCGGCGCCGTCGCGGCGCATGGCCTCGACCGCCGCCGGGCCGACGCCGTCGTCGCCCATCAGCACGTTGCCCACGCCCACAATGGCGGGTTGCTCGGTCATGTTCGCTGCAAGGACAAGGTCGCGTCCCTGCGCCCTCGGCCGGAGGCCGGGGGCAAAATATAACATCGCCCGGGTGCGGCACGTCCGCACCCCTCAGACGATTCGGTATTTGCCTATGGTCCTGCCGGCGGCGGTCAGCGCGTGGACGGCGCAGGCCAGACACGGGTCGAAGGAGCGGACGATCCGCACGACCTCGAAGGGGTTGTCGGCGTCCCGGACGGGGGCGCCGATGAGGGCCTGCTCGATCGGTCCCGGCGTGCCCTCGGCGTCGCGGGGGCTGGCGTTCCAGGTGGTGGGGACCACCATTTGATATTGGTCGATGCGATTGTCCTTGATCCGGACCCAGTGCCCCAGCGCCCCTCGCGGCGCGCCGGTCATGCCTGCGCCCTCGGCGTGGTCGGGGATCTTCAGGGCGACGGCCGCCGGCTCGCCGGGGGCGAGCGCCTCCAGCCACCCCGCCATTGCATTGCACAACCAGCGGGCCTCCAACGCCCGCGCCGCGTGCCGGCCGAGGACGCTGGAGAGCTTCTCCGCCGGGACGCCCGCCGCCGAAAGGGCCGCGCCCACGTCCGCCTTGATCGTTTCGTTTCCGGCGGCGTGGCCGACGAGGGCCCGCGCCAGCGGGCCGACCTCAGCCGGCGCCCCGTCATACCGCGGCGCCTTGATCCAGGAGTAGGCCCCTTCCTTCTCGGGGTCCGGCCAGGTGCTCCCCGCCGTCGGGTGCGCGGCGGAGGAGTCGTCATAGCGGGAGTGCTTGACGTGCTCGTAGATTCGGGCGGCGTCGACGTCGCTGAGCTTGCCGTCGGGGGCGAGGATCCCGGCCGGGATCAGCCGGGGGCCGTTGCCGCCCGCCGGCCGGTCAGGCAGGTCGAGGTCGAACGCGCCGTAGCTGAGGTACCTCCTGCATCCGGCGCCGATGTCGAAGTGGTCGCCGTAGCGTCCGGCGACGAGGAGCACCGAGGGGATGTACGCGTCCTCGACGAAGGCCTTGACGTCGGCGAGCTTGCCGGCGAAGGAGGCGACCTTGTCGGCGGTGACGTCGCAGGTGACGCCGCCGGGTACGATGCCGATGTTGTGGGGCATCTTCCCGCCGAAGATGGAGAGCATCTCGTGGGTGAGTCGGCGGACGTGCAGGGCGCGGAGGTAGTTGCGGACCAGGGCGAGGTTCTCTTCCTTGCTGCACCGATAGTCGCCCTCGTACCGGGGGAAGAAGGGGGCCAGCTCGCCGCGGTCGATGAAGGCGCGCACGGCCTTCATGTCGGACTCATCGCCGGCGTAGTCGGCCAGGGCGGTGATGTCCACGTAGTCGAGCGCCGCCAGGGTGAAGAAGTGAAGGATGTGCGACTGGAGGTAGTTGCTGCCGAGGATGAGGTTCCGCACCAGCCGGCCGTTGGGGGGAATCTTGTCGGCCAGGCCCAAAGCCTGGTCCAGGGCGAAGGCCGACGCCGAGGCGTGGGCGGTGGGACAGACCCCGCAGACGCGCTGCGTCAGCCGGACCGCATCCAGCGGGTGCCTCCCGGGAAGGATCCGCTCGAAGCCGCGGAACAGCGTCCCGCAGCAGCGGGCGTCCTTGACCGCCCCGGCATCGACGACGGCCTCGACCTTCATGTGCCCTTCGATCCGCGTGATCGGATCGATCACGATCGCCTTGCCGTCCTTATCGTGGGTGTGAGGATGCGAACCGTGCATGACTGCACCTCTGGTGTAGCGGATTACTCCGCGGGGGCCTTCCCGGGGGCGGGGGAGGGCTCGCCGACGCGGAAGACGTCCAGTCGCGCTTGATCGATTTTCTTGTACAGCGGGCTGAGGCGGTCGGGGAAGTCGCACTCGACGCACCCGTGGCAGGGGCTTCCGGCGCCGACGCACCAGTTGGTGCCGCTGTTCCACATGCGGGTGGGGCAGTCGGCGTAGGTGACCGGGCCCTTGCAGCCCAGCTCGTACAGGCAGCCGGGCTCCCCGAAGTTCCTGGCGAACTTCCCGGCGTCGAAGTCCGCCCGTCGGGGGCAGGTTTCGTGGACGAGCTGGCCGAAGTAGACCTTCGGCCGGCCGATGTCGTCGGTCTCGACGGCGTCGAGCCCGTAGCGCATCACTGCAGCCAGCGACCCCACGAGCCAGTCCGGGTGCGGCGGGCAGCCGGGAATGTTGATCACCGGCGTGTCGATCCCCTCCCGCGCCAGCAGCTCGGCAACGCCCACCGCCCCGGTGGGGTTCGGGTTGCCCGCGGGGATTCCACCGTAGGCGGCGCACGTCCCCAACGCCACCACCGCCATCGCCGAGCGCGCCAACTCCGCGACCCGTTCGTAGACGGGCACCTCGCGGTCGCCGTCCTCGCCGAGGGTGGCGAACAGGGGGTGGGTCAACTGGAGCGACCCCTCGACCACGAGGACGTACCTCGCGGGGAGGTCCCGGGCGGTCTCCTCGATCACGTCGATGACCTGCGAGCCCTGCCCGGCCATGGCCGTCGCCTGGAAGCGCAGGCTGACGTGCTTGCCGGGGGTCAGCTCCCGCAGCAGCAGCGTGTGGATGCTGGGGGCCAGCGAGTTCAGCAGCGAGACGACGCACCCCGAGCAGGCCGCTCCCTGAAGCCAAATCACCGGAATCTCAACGGTTTCCGCCATGGCTTGCTCCTTGCGGCGCCTGGTCGAAGACCCCCCCGGTCGAAGACCGGGGCTCTATTTTGCCCCCGGTCGAAGACCGGGGGCCTATTTAGGGGGCAAAATATGAGAATATCTTCCTCAGAACATCCCCAGGACCTCGCCGCCCTCGTCCAGGTCCACGTGCATGAAGGCGGGCACGCTGGGCAGGCCGGGCATCGTCCGCATGGTGCCCAGCAGCGGGTAGAGGAACCCGGCCCCGGCCGAGGCGCGAACCTCCCCGATCGGCACGGTGAAGCCCTTGGGCACGCCCTTGAGCGTGGGGTCGTGGGTCAGCGACAGGTGCGTCTTGGCCATGCAGATGGGCAGGTGGCTGAGCCCGGCCTTGTCGTAGGAGGCGATCTGCCTTTCGGCCAGCGGCTCGAACTGGACCTCGTCGGCGAGGTACACCTTTTTGGCGATGGTCTCGATCTTCTCCTTGATGGACATCTCGTCGGGGTAGAGCAGCTTGAAGTCGGCTTTCCTTTCGCAGGCGGCGACGACGGCCTCGGCGAGGTCGGTGGCGCCTTTTCCTCCCTCGGCCCAGTGGTTGCTCATGACGGCGGCCTCGGCGCCGGCGTTTTCGGCGGCCTTTCGGGCCAGCTCCACCTCCGCGGGGGTGTCGTCGGGGAACTGGTTGATGGCCACCACCACCGGCACGCCGAACATCCTGGCGATCTCGATGTTCCGGGTGAGGTTGCAGACGCCCTTGGCCAGGAGCTGGAGGTTCTCCCGGGTGTACTCGCCGGCCAGGGGCTTGCCGGGGACGACCTTGGGCCCCCCGCCGTGCATCTTCAGGGCCCGGATGGTGCCCACCAGGACCACGCAGTTGGGCAGAAGCCCGCTGGTGCGGCACTTGATGTCGAAGAACTTCTCCATCCCGATGTCGGCGCCGAAGCCGGACTCGGTCACCACGTAGTCGGCCAGCTTCAGGGCGATCTTGTCGGCGATAATGGAGCTGTTGCCGTGGGCGATGTTGGCGAAGGGCCCGGCGTGGACGAAGGCGGGCTGGCCCTCCAGGGTCTGCATCAGGTTGGGCTTGATGGCGTCCTTCATCAGCACCATCATCGCACCGGCGCAGCCGAGGTCCTCGGCCGTCACCGGCTCGCCCGAGGTGTTCATGCCGACGATGATCCGCCCAAGGCGCTGCCGCATGTCCGCCGGGTCCGTCGCCAGCGCCAGGATCGCCATGATCTCGCTCGCCACGGAGATGTCGAAGCCCGTCTTCCGCCGCGGGCCGTCCAGCCAGTTGTCGCTCAACCCCGTCTCGATGAACCGCAGCGCCGCGTCGTTGACGTCCACCACGCGCCGCCAGGTGATCGTGTCCGGGTCGATGTTCAGGCGGGGCAGGCCCGTCTGCGCCCAGCTCTCGTCGTCGCGGTGCGCCTCGTGCTTCCTGCGCGCGTCCACCCCCGCCGCCAGCAGGTTGTTCGCGATGCTGACGGCGTGGATGTCGCCGGTCAGGTGGAGGTTGAACTCCTCCATGGGTATGACCTGGC
>CAZNSB010000330.1:0-6051 GCA_964575155.1 uncultured Planctomycetaceae bacterium
GATCAGATGCTCGCTGTGGGCGCTTTCGGTGTGCTGGTAGCCGAGGGCATCGAGGGCGTCGTTGAGGGAGCGGGTGTCGCGGTCGCCGGCCCCGCGGAAGAGCCAGTGCTTTGCCACGGCTGCGGCCCCGGCCGACCCGCCGGGGTCGCGGGCGGCCCCGCCGGGCAGCGCCCAGGTCACCGCCGCCGAAGACACCTGCCTCATCCGCTGGGCCACCAACGTCAGCCCGTTGTCGAACTCGTGCGTAAAGAACTCCTCGGGCAAACGCAACGCTCCTTCCCGAGCCGCCGCCGATCCGAGTCCCTCGCCCGCCGCCGCGGCCAAGACATTGTAGTGTCCTTGCGGCCCCGCTCAACCTTCAAACCCCTCCGGGCCCATGCCGCGCCCGGAAGTCCTCCCCGACGCCGTGCCACAGATCCCGGATTCATCCCAACCCGCACCTTGCTTGACGACGGCCCCGCCGCCGGCGTAGACTAGCCCCCACTTGATCGGGCCGACCGCCCCCCCGGCCAAGCGGCGGCCGGCCTCGACGAGGGCACCTCCGTACACTTGTTTGCACTGGGATGACTCGACCGCGGGAAAGGAGAAACGCGATGCCGAACCTCAAGCTCGTCCTGGCGTGCCTGGCCGTGGCGGCGGGGATGCTCGCCGCCCCAGGCTGCGTGGTCATGAAGAAGGAGAAGCACCAGAAGATGGTCAACCAACTGGCCGAGACCCAGGTCCTGCTGGACAAGGCCGGCGAGGAGCTGACCGTCGCCAAGGCCGACCTGACCGAGACGAAGGGCCTGCTGGCCAAGGCCAAGGGCGACCTCACCGACGCCCGCACCCAGGACAACAAGGAGCGCCTCAAGCTCAAGAAGGACCTCGACCAGGCCAAGAGCGAGAAGTCCAAGCTCACCCTCGAGCTGACCAGGCTCCGCCTGGCCGAGAAGGACAACGCCAAGGCCGCCGCGGCCGACAAGAGGACCATCGCCAGCCTCAACGCCGACCTCGACAAGAAGACCGCCGCCCTGGCCGGCCTGCAAAAGAAGAACGCCGACCAGCAGAAGAAGCTCGCCCAGCTCGCCGAGTCCGTCGCGAATCTCGAGGGCGAGATCGCAAAGCTCAAGAAGGCCGCCGCCACCGCCCCGTCGCCGTAGCCCGCACGCTTCACCGCCGCGGCGGCGGAGAAACATATTCACCGCGGAGAGCGCAGAGAGCGCAGAGATACTTGTTGCGGGAAACAGCAGGGTCAACCGCGCCGTCCGCGGCGAATACTTTTCTCTTCAGTATGTCTCAGCGTCCCCTGCGCTCTCCGCGGTGAACATGCTTCTTCTTTTCTCCGCGGTGAGTATGCTTCCATCAAATAGGTCTCTGCGCTCCCTGCGCTCTCCGCGGTGAGTGTGTTTGTTTGCAGTGAGGTCCGCGATGAAGATCGGCATCCTCAGCGACACGCACGACCGGCTGCCCCTGATCCGGGCGGCCCTGGACGTCTTCGGCGTCCGGCGGGTGGGCGCCGTCCTCCACGCCGGGGACGTCGTCGCCCCCTTCGCCGCGAAGCTGCTGACGCCCGAGGCCCTCCCGCCCCGAGTGCCCCTCCACGTCATCTACGGCAACAACGACGGCGAGCGGGCCGGGCTGGCGAAGGTCCTCCCCCAGATTCGCCCCGGCCCACTCCGCCTCCAGATCGCCGGCCGGTGCATCCTCATGCTCCACTGGATCGAGGACCTCGCCGGAGAGCAACTCGACGCCGGGCCCTCGCGGCCGGCGCCCGACGTCATCGTCACCGGCCACACCCACGAGCCCCTCATCGAGCGCCGCGGCCGGTGCCTCCACGTCAACCCCGGCGAGGCCTGCGGGTGGCTCCACGGCCGCTGCACCGCCGCCATCCTCGAGACCGAGGCCCTCACCGCCGAGATCATCGACCTGGCCGGCCCGTAGCCTCGTGCGGAGGAGGGCGGTATAATGGCGCCGCAATGAGGCACATTCCCATAGACATCCCGACGCAGGAGTTGCGGGAGTTCTGTCGGCGGTGGAAGATCACGGAGTTCTCGTTCTTCGGATCGGTTCTCCGCGACGACTTCGGCCCCGACAGCGACCTGGACGTCCTCGTTGACTTCGCCCCCGAGGCCGAGTGGAGCCTGCTGGACCACGTCACCATGGAGGAGGAGCTGGCCGGAATCCTCGCCCGAAAGGTCGACCTCGTTACCCGCCGGGCCGTCCAGCGAAGCCACAACCCCATACGCCGAAACGCCATCCTCGAATCCGCGGAGCCATTCGATGTCCCGTGACCCGGCCACACTCCTGGACATCCACGAGGCCGCGCGGCTGGCGGTCCAGTTCAACGCCGGAATGGACAAGGAAGCCTTCCTGGGCGACCGAAAGACCCAGGCGGCGGTCTTGCACCAGCTCCTCATTCTCGGTGAGGCAGCCAAGAGGCTCTCGGAGGCGTTTCGTTCGCAGCACCCCTCCGTGCCGTGGAAGAGCATCGCCGGGATGCGCGACAAGCTCATCCACGAGTACAACAACGTCGATATCGAGGAAGTCTGGAAGACGGTCTCCGATGAGATTCCCAGCCTGGTTGACTATCTCCGCCCCCTGATCCCCCCCCGGGGACCCGTAGCGCGTCCCGCAGCCGCATTTTGCCCTCGCCGCCTCCGGCCCGTCGCGGCCGGGGGGACGAGCTACGCCTTGTCGAAGCCGGGCACGTCCATCTGGACGCCGCCCTTGAGGGCGGACTGGTGGGCGACGATGCCCGAGGCGGTCATGGCCAGGGCCTCGTAGACGTCGACGGCGGGCTCGCGGTTCAGCAGGCAGGCGGAGACGAACTCATGGGCGAGGGGCCCGTGGGAGCCGCCGTGCCCGCCGCGGGGCAGGCCCGCGGGGATGTCCACCTTGCTCGGCACGCCGCCCGGCGGGCGCTTCTCCCAGATCCACCCTCCGCTCTCGCCCCCGGCGGCGCCCCACCAGAACACGTTGATCCGGCACATGGTCTCCTCGCTGGTGCGGAACAGTGCCGACTCGCACACGAAGGGGTTGTTGTCCCAGTTGTTCTTTTTCCACTCGTCCCCCGGCCCGCGCCAGCCCAGGCAGGAGACCTTCGTCAGCCGCTTCCCGCTGACCCCCACGTAGTAGGCCGTCGAGTGCGTGGGGTAGTACATCGGCGGGAGGGCGCGGCGCCAGTTCTTCCAGCTCCCCAGCCGGGTCACGCCGTGGTGATAGTAGTGCCCCTCCGTGTACAGCAGCTTCCGCCCCAGCCGGTGAATATTCCGGGCCTGGATCACGCCGCCGTGGTAGTAGCTCGTCTCGGCCATCATGTACTTCAGGCGAGTCTTCTCCTTGGCCTCCTTGATGGCCTGGCAGTCCTGGAGGTTGGTGGCGGCGGGGACGGCGGAGATGACGTGCTTGCCGTGCTTCATGCATTCCACCACGTGCCGGGCGTGGCTGGGGGCGTCCGTCGCCACGTACACCGCCTCGACGTTAGGGTCCTTCACCAGCACCTCCAGCGACTCGTAGGTCTTCTGGCAGCGGCAGACCTTCCCCAGGTCCTTGCACCGGGCGGGGAGAAGGTCGCTGACGGCGACGATCTCGACGTTGGGATGGTGCTGGAACCCCATCGCCGCGCCGAACTTGCAGACGCCGTGCCCCACGATCGCCATCCGCAGCTTGCGGTCGGGCAGCGCCGGGGGGGGCTCGGGCTTTGCCTGCGGCTTCTCGGCGGCGCCGGCCGGGGCCGGCGGCGCGGCGCCGGCCAGGGCAGCCGCCCCCAAGGCCCCCAGCCCCACCTCACGAAGGAAGTCACGTCGCGACACGTCATCGGGCCCAGGGTGCATTGGACTCTCCTTCAGATCGGGGTCTCTTATGTCACCGTGCTCCCGGGACCGTCCGGGGCCGTGCGGAAACATTATATCTCCGTGCCGTGACTCAGACCAGGGCGGCGTCGGCCTGCGGCCGAGGGCGGCCGCCGGCCACCAGCGACTAGCCACCAGCCACCAGTGTACTGTTAAGTTTGAATCTATGGGGTGCCACGGCTGCGTTGTGTGCAGCCGTGCGGGCCCCGGGGCAGGCACGGCTGCAAAAGGCGCAGCCGTGGCACCCCAAAGTTCAATCTTGACAATGCAGTAGCCTCGCCTGACCGCAATCGCCGCCCTCGTCGGCGCCGCGAGGCTATCTCTTCTTCGCCGGCGCCTGAAAGACCCTGGTGATCACCTGGTAGTACATGCGGAGGGTCAGGTAGTCGCGGAGGACGTAGCCGTTGTTGTTGAGGGCCTCCTCGCTGAAGTCGAACTGCGTGTCCTTGGGGTGTGCGGGGTGCGTGCCGTCCCGGCTGATCATGGTGGGGACGTTGAACCCGCGGTACGCCTTGAATTTCTCCAGGCGCCCGTCCCAGTCGTCCGGGCGGCGGCGCATGATCTCGCCGTAGTAGTCGATGACGGGGACCTTCAGCCCGGCGGCGATGCTCAGGCAGGCGGGGTAGTAGGCGTCCTTGACGATCCACGCCCGCCCGGAGGCCGGCGGGACGGTGGTGAGCATCGGCACGGTGCCGTCGGCGAGCATCCGGCGGATGGACGCGGCCATGTACTCGGTGTACACCGGCGGGCAGATGCTCCCCAGGTCGTTGGTGCCGAACAGGATCACCGACGCCTCGGGCTTCATCTTCTTCTGCCAGCCGTCGATGTTGTTGAACAGCCACGGCGAGGTCGTCATGCCGGTGTTGCCCCACTGGGCGCCCTTCCACTTGTGCCACAGGTGCCGGTCGGAGTGCTTGTCCACGACCTGAAGCTCCTTCTTCATCTGCGGCGAGGTGTTCTTCAGGGCCAGCTCCTTCCGCGGGGGCGTGTACCCCGGCGGGGCGTCCTTGGCGAAGCGGTAGGCCAGAAAGGCCCCGCTGACGGTGATGCTGTCGCCGTACTGGGCCAGCGTGCCGGGGGTGCCCTTGAACCGCTTGTAGGCCTGCCGCATGGGCTCGACCCAGTAGTCCCCCGGCGGCAGGGCGGTCCTGACCGTCAGGGGCTTGGACCTGGCCTGGATGGCCGGGGAAAGCGCAATCTCCAGGTACGGGCGCTTCACGGGCTGGAATGAGCGGGAGGAATAGAAGTCGAAGCGGCCTTGGCCCGGCCGGCCGTCCAGGACGATCCCGCAGTTGGGCACCTTCCCCTGCACCCACGCCCGGAGGGCGCCGGTCAGGTCGAAGGTGATCTCGGCGTTGACCTTGCGCTTCCTGCCCCGGGCGTCGGCGGCCTCCTTGGCGACGACCTTGCCGATGGCCACCGGCTTCGCGCCGGCGGCCTTGGCGATGCCGCCGGTCGGCCAGGGCTTGCCCTTGGCCCGTTCGGCGCCGGTCACCTCCTGGGCCTTCCAGCCGGGGGCCTCCGGCAGCTTCAGCAGGTAGGCCCCGAAGCGGCCCTTGGCCACGTCGCGGTTCGTGTACGGCGTCAGCGACAAGACCAGCCGGGCCGACTTGATGGAGGCGGTCTTCGGAATGCCCGCCAGGTCGAACTGCAGCAGGGCGGCGTTGCCGTCGCCGGCCGGCCCGCCGACGCGGCACATGTTCATCCACCCCCACGGGCCGGGGTAGCGGGCGGCGTTCTCCTTGACGTAGGTGTCGGTGCTCGCGCCCCGCAGGGCGCAGTTGGCGTTCTGCCCGACGCGGACGACGGCGTAGTCTCCCGCCGCCCGGCCGGCGTCGGCCGTGAGGGCGAGAGGGTCCAGCGCGACCTCCTTCACCGCCTGCCCGGATGCAGACACGCAGAAGACCACACAAGCCGCCAGCGCCCAAACGACCACCTTCGCAGTTCTTCCATTCATTGTCTTTTCCCTTCTTCTTTCGAGGGCGAAAGAAACCATCTTGCCCCTTTGCCTTTCATCAGCCGCCACGGACCACGCCGATATCTTACCACCCAAAGTGACCCGGATCCGTCCACAGATTACACGAATTACACAGACGAACACGTTCAATTCTGGCGGTTGGGCCTTCTTTGCTGGTGGCACAGGTTTGTAACCTGTGCGAAACAAACAGCCGTAATCCCATGAAAGGCTGCCTCCGAGAGCCTATCTTCTGGGTGCCGTACA
>CAZNSB010000331.1:0-6043 GCA_964575155.1 uncultured Planctomycetaceae bacterium
TGTGTCTTCAACATGTGTTACCTATGTCTGTGCCCTGAACACTTGCAAGCCGTGTTGTCCCCTGGGGGCTACACGGGTTGCGAGCAACCAGCCAGCGTGCCCGGCCTTCGGCGGGCAGGCGGCGGGCAGGTGGCACCTTAGAATGGAGGTTCTGAAGCCGGTTCTTCACCGCGGGGGCTACAAGAGGTATCGGACGCCGAGGACGAGGAGCATGGCGATGACGACCCATCGGAACCAGCGGTCGGAGATTCGGCGAAGGACGCGCAGGCCGAGCGTCGCCCCGATGAGGATGGCGACGATGCCGGCGGCGCCGTAGGCCAGCCGGGGCGGGGTCAGGAGCCCGCGCCGGAGCAGCTCGACGAGGCGGAAGGTCGTGCCGGCCAGGAAGACCGCCTGGAGGGTGCCGGCGAACCGGAGGCGGTCGAACCGCTGGGTGGAGACGTAGGCGACGATGGGCGGGCCGCCGGTGGAGAAGGCCCCGCCCAGGGCGCCCCCGAGCAGCCCGCAGGGCACGCCGACCCAGAGCGGATGCCACGGGCGCCGGGCGAGGTGCGGGATGAGGTTGTAGACGACGGCGGCGAGCATGACGGCGCCGAGGACGATCTCCAGCGTGCGCTCGTCGGCCAGGACGAGGAACCACACGCCCAGCGGAATGCCGGCCAGGACGGCCAGGAACATCGGCCAGACGCCGCGCCAGCGGACGTGGCGGCGGAGGCGGAGGAGCATGGCCAGGCAGACGGTCCAGGCCGGCAGGCAGAAGACGATGGAGGCGTCGCGGATGCCGATCTGGCCCCCGCCGGCGCGCGCGAGAGCGGTGGCCAGCAGCCCCACCGACACCAAGCCGGAGCCGAACCCCGTCGCGCCCTGGACCGCCCCGCCCAGGACCATGACGGCGAAGGCCAGCAGCAGGTTGGTCGTGGTGACCTCCATGAACGGGGATTTCCCGAATGGAATCCGGCCCGCAACGGGCGCGGGCCTTTCTGATGATCCTATCACGAGCTTGAGCTTCCGCAAGCATCTGACTGGCGCTGACAGGGAAGAGCGCGGAGGCCTTCGCCCGCCCAGGGCGGCCTTGCTGAGGGGGACGCCGGTACGAGAATGGTGTTCGGGCGGCGGGGCGGCGATGCCTTCCGGGCCGGGCGGGCAGCCGCCCGGTGCGCGGGCATCAGGAATTGCGTGAGATGGCCCCGGGTTCGGCCGGTTGCGCGGGCGCATACTTGGCTGCCGGCGGCCGGGCCCGGCCGGGGGGGTTGGGTCGGGTCTGGCGCAGGGTCACCCGGCGGACGAGGATCGCCTTGCGGACCTTGCCGTCGTTGTCCTTGTGCCGCATCTTCTGGTAGGCCAGCAGGAAGCAGTTCGGCCCCAGCGGCACCATCCCGGTGTAGCCGTCGGAATCGGCGTTCTTGTCCTTGTGCGATCCGCGGACGATGGGGATCGGCTTCGTCCACTTCCGCCCGAGGCCGTCCAGGGAGAAGGACAGGCACACCCCCGGCCGGCCGTAGCTCAAGGCCATGACGCCGCACTTGAGGCTGAGCAGGTCGGGCATGACCCCGAAGTCGCCCAGCGGGTCCTTGAGGTCGGTCGGCTCGGTCCACGTCTTGCCGCGATCCTTGGAGAAGGTGATCACCATGGACTTCTGGAGCCGGTGGGTCCGGCGAAGCACACAGGCGAGCTCGCCGGCGGCGTTGACGTCCATGTCGGGCTCGCACATCGGCCAGACGCCCTTGGGGTCTACCGCGAGGGTTGAGCGGAACCGCCACGTCCGCCCGTTGTCCCTGGAGACCATGCAGGCCGCGGACCAGTGCTTGGAGACGCTGTCGTCCTTGCCGAGGTAGGCCTGGCGGTAGTCGGCGTAGATCAGCTCATCGTCCAGCCGCACCGGGGCGTGGTGGAACCAGGTCCGCGCGATGAGATTGCCGTGCTTGGCCGCCCGCTTCCACAGCAGCGCACCCTTTACCGGATACTTGATCTGCTCGGTCGTCCAGCGCTTCGTCTTGGGCGTCCAGCGGGCCGCCGGGAGCGTGGTGACGAAGTCTTGGATCTTCTTGGGGCAGTCCTCGAGCTTGTAGAAGAGGGTCTTGACGTAGCCGGTGCGCTCGCCCACGGGCTGGGGGAGCTTGAGCTTCGGTTTATGGATGTTCAGCGGCTTGGGCGACGGCACACAGATGAACTCCCCGCCGCCCAGCTCGAGGGACTTGCAGCGGGTCGGGAATCCGGGCTCGGAGAAGGTCTTCCACGTTTTGCCTTCATCGGCGGAGATGAAAGTCGGCTGCGGGGTCCCATAGGCGCTGACGGCGTCGGGGCAGTCGCGGAACCGCAGGAGCAGCCGGCCCCCGGGGTAGGTCGACAGGAGCGCCCCATGGTAATACCCCCATCGCCGCTCGCCCGCGCGGGACATGGCGACGACCACCGGCTCGCCCAGCTCGATCGAGACGCGGTCACTGAGCTTGTGAGCCCCTGCCGCTCCCGCCGTCCCGGCCGCCGCCGCCAGGCAAAACGCCACACTCAGCATGACCAACTGATTCACAGCGTCACCTCCATTTCGTGCCGCCGCCGCCGATTGACGATCGGCAGCCTTCCCGGCTCACGTGTACCGCGCGCGGGCGCGTCGATCAAGTCCGGTCCCGTTGGGGGTCCGCGCGGGAGGGCGTCAGCGGCGGGTCTGGGTGAGGTGCTTGATCTCCTCCTGGAAGACGAGGGGGTGATTGGCCCACCTCTCGGCCTCGAGGGGGGTGACCTGCCCGGCGGCGACCAGCATCGCCAGCGACCGCTCGAGGGGGAGCATGCGCTCGGCGGGGACGTCCCGGGTCTTGGTCTGAAGCACCGAGTAGAGCTGCTCCGTCTTCCGCAGCCGGATCAGGTTGCTGACCGCGTAGGAGTTGTTGAGGATCTCCATGGCGACCACCCGGCCTTGGCCATCGGCGCGGGGCAGGAGCTTCTGGCAGATGATGTGGCTCAGGCCGAGGGAGAGCTGGCTGGCCACCTCGTCCTGCTGGTCGGCGCCGAACATGTCCAGCAGGCGGGTGACCGAGCCACGGGCGTCGCGGGTGTGGAGGGTGGAGAAGACCAGGTGCCCGGTCTCGGCGGCCGTCAGGGTCCAACTGGCGGACTCGCGGTCGCGCATCTCTCCGACGAAGATGACGTCGGGGTCCTCGCGGAGGCAGTCGCGGAGCCCGCGGGCGAAGCTGGGGACGTCGCGCCCGACCTCGCGCTGGGAGATGAGCGCCCGGTCGGAGGCGAGGCGGTACTCGACGGGGTCTTCGAGGGTGATGATTCGGCAGGGGTGGGTGGCGGCGATGCGGTCGATGAGGGCGGCGATGGTGGTGCTCTTGCCGGCCCCGGTGATGCCCGTCACCAGCACCAGCCCCCACTGCTTGTTGACGATGTCGCCCCAGACGCCGTTGGGAAAGCCGATCTGGTCGACGGGGATGGGCCTGGGCTCCAGCGCCCGCACGGCGGCGGCCGGCCCGTCGCTGTCGTGGAAGCAGTTCAGACGGAACTGCATCGTCTCGGTCAGGTAGGAGCTGTCCACGGCCAGGTCTCGGCGGAGGGCGTCCATTTCCGCCTCGCTGATCAGCGTCGAGACCAGTGCGGCGACCGTGCCGGCGCTCAGCGGGGGGCCCTTCATCCGCTGGAGCTTGCCGTCCACCCGGTAGGTCGGCGGGGAGCCTGCCTTCAGGTGAAGGTCCGAGACCCGCAGCGACCCCAGCTTGCGGAAATACTCCAGCAGGTCCTTCATGCTCAGCCGGCGGCCGTCGGCGCCGGAGTACAGCTTCGTGTCGATGTCGGGCTTTTCGGGCATGGTGTCCGCCCCTCATGGTACCGCCGGGGGTGGGGGAGGAAAACCGGGTTTTCCACCACCGTTCCCCCCGGAGGTCTGGTTGGTGTTGAGTTGCATCCGTTGTTCGCTACCACGGCGCCGAACGGCAAGCCGCGCGCCTTGCCGTTCGGCGCCGTGGGCACGCGGGCCAACCTCGCCGGGCGGAGGAAAACTTGGTTTTTCCTCTAAGAGGCCCCCGGCCGGGGCGTCAAAACCAATGGCAGGCATGAGAATTCTCAGGGAGCCATGAGCCGGCAAGAGCTACGGGACGAAGGCGAGTGGCTGCGGTCGGTGATGGGCCGGTATGAGGGCCCGCTTCTCCGGTACGCAGCCCGGATCACCGGCGAGGTCGAGCGGGCCCGCGACGTCGTGCAGGACACCTTCCTGCGCCTGCTTTGCCGGCGGGGCCCCGACCAGAACCACCTCGCCGAGTGGCTCTTTGCCGTCTGCCGGAACCGCGCCCTGGACGTGCGGCGAAAGGAGAAGCGCATGACCGCCCTGAGCGACGCCCGGACCGAATCGCAGGTCAGCGGCGAGCCCGCCCCGCCGGCCGAGGCCGAGCGCCGCGAGACCGCGGGCCGGCTGCGCCGGGCGCTGGCGGCGCTGCCGCCGCGGCAGCAGGAGGTGGTCCGGCTGAAGTTCGAGAACGGCTTTTCGTACCGTCAGATCGCCGGGGTCACCGGGCTGTCGGTGAGCAACGTGGGATTCCTGATTCACACGGCCATCAAGTCGATGCGTGAACGACTCCGCCCCGGGCATGCGGGGCGGGGCTGAGGGAGAGCAGCGATGAAGATCCAACCGGACGATCCGAGACTCACCGCCTACGCCCTGGGCGAGCTGGACGAGGGCCAGGCCGGCGCCGTCGAGGCGGCCCTGGCCGGGGACCCCGAGGCCCGCCGGGCCGTCGAGGAGATCCGCCGGCTGGCCGGCGAGCTGACCGCGGAGCTCTCGGCCGGGGCCTCGCCGGAGCTGACCGACGCGCAGCGCGGCGCCGTCGCCGCCGCGGCCAAGAGCCGCCGAAGGAAGTGGGTCCCCACCGGCCGGCCACGCGCGACCTTTGCGTTCCGCCGGCGGGCGGCCCGCCCGTGGGTGCCCCTGGCGGCGGCGGCGGCCGCGGTGATCGCCGTCGGCCTGGCCGTGCCGCTCCTCAGGGAGATCCGGCGCGCCGAGCCGCCCGAGCCGGAACTGGCGATGAGGGAGAACCGCAACCTCGCCGAGGCCGAGGCCCGCAACAGGATGCTGCGGACGGGGGACTGGCGGGAGCTGCATGAAAAGGAAGCGGGGACCCTCGGGCTGGAAGGAAACGCCCCGGGCCCCGACGTGACCGTCGGGCCGCCCGGGCGCAGGACCGACTACTGGCCCGGGTCCCATGACCAGGAGTCGGCGTCGCTGAGCGGAGGGGACCTCCCCGCCTCGCGCGAGATGCTCGGGGAGATGGCCAGGGAGACGATCGGGCACATCCAGCTTGGCGAGACTGCCGACGTGAATGCCCCCGAGGGGCTGACCGCTAACGGGGGGCGGGCCCGCGCCGACAAGCGGGCCGTCCCCTGGTCGAAGATGGACCCCGCTCAGCCCCGGCAGTCCGACGGCGGGAAGCCCAAGCTGGAGAAGCCCACTCCGGAGACGATCAAGGGGCTGAAGTACGCCAAGCTCCGCGGCAGCCAGCGGCCGGGCATGCAGCAGCCCGGCCAGGCGAGTACCGGCGGCGGGCCGAGTCCCCACCGCAGCCAGACCGGCACCGGCAGCCGTTGGCAACGGCAGAAGCAGCAGTCGCAGTCCGGCGGCGGGGGCGGCGGCGGTGGGCAGCAGCAGCCCGGCGGGCGGCAGTCGCCCTCCGGCCGGCAGCAGTCCCGGGCCGGGGCCTCGAGAGTCGCCAGCGTCGCCAAGGAGGAGGCTGAGTTGCTGGCCCGGCTGGAAAGCGAGAAGAAGAAGTTCGGCTATAATCACCGGACCGTCGTGGCGCTCCGGCGGCAGGTCGAGGGGCTCCGCGCCCAGGTGGCGCCGGCCACGGCCCCGGCGGTCGCCACCGGGCACAACACCGAGGCCTACGACCCGGTCGTGCACAACCCGTTCGTCTCGGTGGACGAGGCTCCGCTGAGCACCTTCGGCGTCGACGTGGACACCGCCAGCTACGCCAACGTCCGCCGGTTCCTCACAGGCGGGCGCCTGCCGCCGGCCGGGGCCGTCCGCATCGAGGAGATGATCAACTACTTTGAATATGAC